>JAITFA010000041.1 GCA_031281685.1 Treponema sp.
CCATAGCATTGCGCATCGCCTCGGTGGGTTTTGTTACTGTATCACTACGAATATCAATCATGCGAATAGTATAGCCCTTCATTCATTGATAGGATAGGGGTTGATTAGTGAATAAGCCCATGATTCCCTCTCTCGTCTCGTTTAACGTTCCGGCTGTATGCGACATTTTGCCAGCTCTATAAGGTGCAAATAACTGGCTCCGGGAAATACCCATACACGAAGCAGTTTATTCTGCTTTTTCATACAATGCATCAGGAAGTGGTATTACCTTCTTCATATAATATAGTATAATCTTATGGTAAGTGAAATTTTACAAAAAATGGTTCCGTAGGAATGCGACCAAGGCTAGCAAAACATCTTACCACGTAATAACATACGTACAACTATCCGCCCCTTTGGAACGGCACTCTTTGCTATCATCATGTATGATAGTGGCGCGGGGCGCGAACTTATGAACCATTGCAGTAATAATCCCATGATCATACGCGCAAGGACATGGACTTTTGCACGTACTGATTATTTTGTTTTCTCCAGAAATCCGTTCATAACCATAATGGCCTATTCCTTCAAGCATGATACCGCTATCGGGATTAAACAGGAGCTTACCGTTTTTCCGATGGTTCAAGTGATACGCTACATCTATCGCTCTAACCCCGCTGTCTACATCCACTACCCAAGACGGAAACTGAGCGGTAGACGGTATCGCCATCCCAATGTTAAAAAGCACGCGATCCCCTACGGTTTTGGCGATATTTTCAAACGCCGCAAACCAAGCCGTTTGCAAATACCATCCGTTCTTATCTATACGCAATTCCTTGTTTACTACCGTACCTATGCCAACTCGTGAAAGGTAACGCCGCGAAAGATTGGTAAAATAGCCCAAGCCGCTGACTATCGAGTAAACCGTATGGCCGTTTACTTCGATACCCGGTTCAAATGCCTTAAACTGCATAATTCCTCCATTCGGTAATCTTATCATGAATACGCTGTACCGCTTCTTTATTGCTGTCTTGGTCAATATGAATACGGCTAAAATCGTTATGTATATCCTCAATGTCGCCCATGATTCTGTTTATGTCCTTGCTCATCTCGGCCATTTCCTTGTCAAGACTTTCAGCTTCCTTTACAATAGATGCGCTTGAAGTCTTTATTTCTTTAAAACTAGCGCGAACATCATTGGTAATAGTATTGATATGATTGGTGGCATCCAGTACTTGACCACTGCCAGCTTCCTGCTCGGTCATGGCGTTCCGTATCACTATTTCTTGATCTCGTACATCCTCTACCTTATTGACAATCTGATTAAACTGGGCTTGTGATTTTTCGATAAACTCTATTGCATTTTGTATTTGTGTTTTAAGCCCGGAAAGCGATTTGTTGATGGTTTTACCCTGAACCGCCGAGTTTTCAGCCAGCTTGCGGATTTCATCGGCCACCACCGCGAAGCCTCTACCTACACTTCCGGCGTGAGCCGCCTCTATAGCCGCGTTCATAGCAAGCAGATTTGTCTGCGCCGCTATAGTTTGTATCATCTTATTTGCTTCCATAAGACTTTTTGAGCCTTCCGCAAGCTCCTTCATGATACCGCTTATTTTTTGGATACTTTCATTTCCGGCATTGGAGGCATTCACAAGACCGTCTATGGAAGCGTTGTTTTTTGCTAATATAGATGTTATGGATTTGATATTGGAGAGCATTTCCTCTATTGAGGCTGACGTTTCGGTAACTGCTGATGCCTGACCTTCCATACGCCCGTCCAGCGTATTAATCACGTCAGAGATAAGTTCCGTTGCCTTCATAATATCCGCTACTGATATAACGTGATTTATTGCTTTGGATACAAGAGAAAGAGTTATGTTATCCATACTTTCGAACTCTTGCATGGATCCCCCTACCACATTTGTTAGCTCGGTAATGGAATTATACAGGCCATGTATTTCCATTTCTATGTCTTTTGAAATTTGTATGATGCGTTCTTTTCCCTGATTAGATTCCGATTGATTTTTAATTATACTTTTCTTAGTGTTAAAAAACATAATTATACCCCTTTTAAGCGACGAAAAAATTATACCATACTCTAAAAGACATTCCGATGAAAACACATGTCCCCGCGTCTTTGCCATTGCCAGTTGTTCCGCCCGCGATTCCGGGAACCCAGTCTATAGTCTCTGCCATTGTATAATAAGTCCTTCTGTATCTATGTTCCTAACGAGTGGGTTATTCTTGCTGCGGAATACTCCGTTCTGTCTTCCGTCTGCTCCAATCTGACTAAAGCGAGGGATTTGCAACGTCAGGTACTTAACACGCCGTCTTCTTAAGAGCGTATAGCTGTGAGAGACGTGTTCCATCTTGTTACCTGCCGGTTTCAAAAGCATAAAGTCATGCTAATCCTTTATGTTAAAAATGTCAATAGAGAAATGCTTCGATTCTTTGTTACCGTTAATCTGTGTGTCTAGCACTAAACTACCTAAACAGCCTCTCGTATAGTGGCACTACCCGATTGAGTAGCGACGCTATATGACCAAATAGTGGCACTACCCGACTGAGTAGTGGTGCTATATGAGCAAATAGCGCCACTACCCGACTGAATAAGACCACTACGTGATTCTGTAGGTTAAGTTTAGCTTGACCGGTCAGGCCTCTGACACCAACGTCTCTGACACCTTCAGACATGGACAGCAGTCAGGCCTCTGACACTACGCTGAACTCAGGCGTTGCCGCAAGGTCGCTATTTGTCGCCGAACCTCGTCAGGCGCGGGTCCGCCGGGCAGGTTCCGCGCCGCGACACACGCAGCAGGACTCAGCATCGCATACACGTCGTCCTCAAAAAGCGGGCAGCGCGTCTTGAGTTCCGCTAACGTGCGGTCCGCAATACACTGTTGACCCGCCGCCATGCAGTCCCGCACGAGCAGCGCCGCCGCCTCATGCGCTTTGCGAAAAGGCAAGCCCTTACGCACAAGGTACTCAGCCGCGTCAGTCGCCTCCAGAAAACCGCCAATACAGGCGTTTTCCATACGAGCGGTGTTAAAGACCGCGCTCGCCATCATACCCCGAAACATACGCAAACAGGCGCTGAGGGTGTCGAGGCTGTCAAACAACGCCTCCTTGTCTTCCTGTAAGTCCTTATCGTAGGCATAAGGTAGTCCTTTGAGCAGGGTAAGCAGGGTAACAAGATTACCGCTTGTGCGCGCCGACTTGCCCCTGATGAGTTCCGCGAAGTCAGGGTTCTTCTTCTGCGGCATAATCGACGAACCAGTGCTCCATTTCTCAGCAAGCTTGATGAACGCAAACTCCTCGCTTGCCCATATAACCACATCCTCGCAGAAGCGCGACAGATGAGTCATGGTGATGGCAACACAGGCGCTCAGTTCCAGCGCAAAGTCGCGGTCAGCCACCGCGTCCATTGAGTTAAGGCTGGGACGAGCGAAGCCAAGTCCCCGCGCCGTTGCCTCGCGGTCAAGCGGCAGGCCCGAACCGGCAAGCGCACCCGCGCCCAGGGGACACTCGTCAAGCCGCGCTAGGGCGTCGGCAAAGCGCCTCACGTCCCGTTCAAGCCCCGCGCACCACGCCACAAGGTGATGACCCAGGGTCAGCGGTTGCGCCCGCTGAAGATGGGTGTATCCCGGCATCACAGCATCAACATGGTTTTCAGCCTGCGTTAGCAATGCCGCAATAGTCGCGCCTAATTCCCCAATGAGGATCGGCACACTGCGCTTGAGATAAAGGCGGAAGTCCAGCGCCACTTGATCATTGCGGCTCCGCCCCGCGTGAACCATGCGCCCCGCATCGCCCAAGCGTGCGGTGAGGAGGCTTTCTATAAACGAGTGAATGTCTTCCGCGCCGGCGTCAATGGCGAGGGTTCCATCCGCGATTTCGCGGTCGATATTGGCAAGCTCCGCATCCAGTGATGCGGCAAGTTCCAACGGGATAATGCCCTGCTGACCCAGCATGGCGGCATGGGCGCGGCTTCCGCGAATGTCGTCATGGGCAAGCCGCTTATCAACGGCAATCGACGCCTGAAACGCAAACGCATCGGCATCGGGTTTTTCCGCAAGTCGTCCGGCCCAAAGTACCTGACTTTGTGTGTTGTTCATAGAACCAGCTTAAAAGCTAAACGAGTTCCGTAACAAGAGGCGCTGCCGGAAGCCAGCTTACTTCCTCACGGCTCCTAATAAGTTTCGCACCCAGCCCGGAATGTAGCTCAAGACAAGCACAAAGGGCAAGACCAGCGCCTGCGTTACCTGATTCTGCTGGTAGAACTTGGGGCTGAGTTTTATCAGCATGGACAGCAGACCGCCAAACAGCACGTATGTCCACAGCGTCCGCAGAAATAGTTCGGCAAGCCAGCGTTTCTCAGCGTGTTTGTTAGTGGCAGCGATGATGCCAAGCGGAACAGCAGCCAGCAGCAAAGGGTTGATAAAGAGAATGTTGCTGTTGTGCCAGGTATAGTCGTGGTTGGTGAAGAAACTCATAAAAAACAGGAGCGACCCCATAACGCCGAAGAACAAGCCCAGGGCGCTCTGGGTGAACCCAAAAAGCCGGCGGCTAAGCAGCGGGCGTTTGACGTAGACGCGGGCAAAGCACACGAGCATAACCGCCAGCGCTATACCAACAACAAGTTCATAAGGCCATTGCCGCCGGGGAACGTCGAGGACTGCCGGACGGTTCTCAGCGCGGTTCATCACTTCCACGCTGGAAACAAGGGGACGCTCAACGCCAATGTCGTCGGTGTAGGTAAAGCCGCTGATGCGAAGGCCTATCTCCGCTGGCAGGAACATTTCCTCCCAAATGGTGATTGGCACGTCGATGTCCTGCCCCATGAGGAAGTTAAGCGCCCAGTCCATGAACGGCGAGAACCACGTATGGCGGCGGACGTGCTGGCGAAGGGTGTAGCGCCCGGGCGCGTCGCCAAAACGCGCCTTGAACTGACCCTTAGTAGCGAGGTCAATGATGTCGCGGATGCGTGTGGCACAGTTGTCCTTAAAGTGGTGGTAATAATAGTCGCGGTTTTCAGGCAGGATGTTGTTTTCAGCAAAACGGCGCACCTCCTCCTCAGTTTCCGGTGAGATGTCCAGCGTGTAGAGGGTGATGTCGCGATTAGTGGCGATGTAGGTGCGGAAACTTTGCTCTGCCGGGGACGCGCCGCAACTGTACAGCAAGCGGCCAAAGGCAAAGTTCCGGTAAAAATGCTCATTCTCAAACGAGAAGATGCCGTAATCGTAGAAACGGGCTGTACCGGCGCTGTGGTCTTCAATAACCAGCGCGATATGTCCCCACCAGAAGTACAGTTCGTCGCCCGGTCCCATCACCGCGATCTTCAGGGTAAAACGATCCGGCGCGACAGCGTCAGTTTGCGCGACAAGGCACTGAACGCCCAGCGCCAGCATGAACAGCAGGCTGAGTAAGAAACGATCATTCATTTTGCCACTATAGTATTTTCACCCAATCCTGTATACATAAAGGTATGATAAAGGTCAGCGCCATATCCGCGCCACTCACCATGCTGAAGGTATTGACCACTCCGGCGTTACGCGGGGCAGCGCGGCGTTATTTCAAAGCAGTGTTTAGCAAGTTTTTTGCCTTGCAATATAAGGCGGCGCGAACACCCGGTCTCATTCCGGTTGCGTCAGTGGATCACGCGCTGGACG
>JAITFA010000158.1 GCA_031281685.1 Treponema sp.
AAGGCTCGCGCAGTTCCACCCTTTTTGTTTAGCGTGGGCGGCTGGAAAAATAAGGGATATGTTAAACGGATATACTGAGGGAATAGCTTAGATTCCTTAGTCGGGCAACCCGGATTTGAACCGGGGACCCCAAGTCCCCCAGACTTGTACGCTAACCAACTGCGCTATTGCCCGGCCAAGGAATCATAAACTATGTTGAAAACACAATAATACTATGCCTAAATCGTGTCAAGCGTGTTAGTGTCCAGTTCCGCAAAAACATCGAGTAGAAAACGGTCAAGCAAAAGCAGACCGTCTTTGCTGAGCGCATAACGCGAGGGCGAACTCACGAGCAGCCTTTGCCACGCGGCCAGACTGCGCGGGATGCTTGCCTCAAGAGGCTGGCCAAAGCGTTTCTGAAACAGGGCAAGGTCAGGACCGTCAATATAACGAAAGCCCATGAGCAGCGTTTCCTTCATAAGGGTAAGCCGGTCAAGACGCTCCACGAGCGGGGCGCTTCCAGCAAGGTAGGCGTCAACGTCGCGTTCCCATGTGTAACGGATGCCTGTGCCGCTATCGTCGTCTATAATCGTGGAAGAAGCGGACGAACCTAAGCCAAGCCAATTTTCCATACGCCAGTAGCGTATGTTATGCGCCCCGCGTTTGTTATTCAGCGCGAAGTTGGATACCTCGTACTGACTATAGCCAGCCTGCTCAAGCGCGTCTCTGCCCGCTATGTAGAGTGCGTCGGCAATCTCCGGGGCGGGAAGCAGACGCTTGTCCTGTCGCGCCATGCGCACCAGCGGCGTGTCTGGCTCAAGCGTGAGCGCGTACAGGGAAATGTGCGCGGGCTGATAGGCAAGCAGCGTTTTAATATCCTTTAGCAATATAGCTTTATCCTGAAACGGCAGGCCAGTGATGAGGTCGGCAGAAAACGCTGTTCCAAATACACGCCGAACCATGTCGAGACGTTCCAGCGTAAGCGCGGCGGATCCAGCGCGGCGGATGGCAGCGCGGGACGGCTCGTGAAAGCTCTGCGCCCCCATGCTGATTCGCGTAACGCCGTTGTTACGGCAAGCCGTGAGAAACGCTTCGTCAAGGGATTCAGGATTAAGCTCGACCGTAATCTCCTCCGGCGCTTCTTGCCACAGTCGCCCCAGTCTGGTTAAGAGCCTCACTATCCGAGCCGCGCCCAGCAGAGACGGCGTTCCCCCGCCAATGTACAGCGTCGGGATGTGATTGACGCCTAAGTCGTGAATCCAGCGTCCGGCGTCGTCAAGCAGGCGTTCAACAAGGGCGTCAAGACGCGGATCATCACGCCTGCACGGAACCGAGTAAAAATCACAATACGCGCATTTACTTACGCAGAAGGGGATATGCAGATAGAGCGAGGCGGAACACAAACTCAGGGTATCCCAATACGGAAGATTGGCCAGTAGCGAAAGACTACCTTACCCGCTATGAGGTCGAGCGATACCGGTCCCCATGTACGGGAGTCGTTAGTGTTATTCCGGTCGTCGGAAAGCACGAAACATTCGTTATCGCTCAGCACTATTGGCCCCATGTTGCCGGAGAATGGCAGGGATTCGTCCCAGAGCGCCGATCCGGGCGGAATGGTAACATCGTAGGGCTTCTCGGCAAGCTCAAATTCTGTGTAGCTGTAGGGATCGCCGCGACGTTTCACGCGGAAGACGTAGTTCGTCATGGTGATCTCGTCTCCGGGCAGTCCGATCACTCGCTTTATGTATAAATCTTCGTCCTGCTTCGAGAGGCTGACCTGTTGAGCGGTGAAAAAACGCAACACGCCCTCAAGGAGACTGTCAGCAATGTTGCGAGGTTTCTGCCTGCTCTTGTCAATAATGACGATGTTTCCGTAGCGGAGCGGCAGGGTTCGATTCAGCAGGGAACTGTAGGAGGAAGAGATGAAGCGATCCCCCGCATGGAGTTCGGGGCGCATGGTATCGCTTTCCAGCGCTCTGGTTGAAAAGACAAAGGTCGTCAGCAGGGTATACAACAGATAGAACACGAAGAACCAGAGAAACACCCAGGCGATCAGATGCGCGTTTTTTTGTTTTTCCGTGTACGCGATTTTATATTTCCTTGCCATCGCGTTTACCTTATAACCCCGATACGGCGCAAAGGCCAGTACTTGATCGCGCCCTGTCCAAGCACATCGGCTTCTTTGATGGGACCGAAGTAACGTCCGTCACGGGAGTTGTCGCGGTTATCCCCCAGTGGGAACATACGGCCTTCAGGGATATAGCGGCCTTGTGTGTGCTGCGCCAATCGCGTCATGTAGCGGCTGTCCTGAGGATAGGCTCCGCGCAGAACCGCGAGCCATGAGCGCTCATAAGCAAACGAGTCAGCCAAATACTGGCCGCTTATTGAGGCGGCGGTGAGGGCAATGGAGCTTGGCGCGTCAACGTTCAGGTCTGAATAGGCGCGGGCTTTGCCAGCGGCTTCAATCGCCACATAGTCTTGTTCACTGACAAGGCGGGAAAGCTGGTGATTAAAACCCCGTCCGGCGTTAAAGTCCCGCTCGTTTATCCAGCGCGTTTCACCGGCAAAGCGGAGACGGAATTCACCCCGGTCAAGAACAAAGGTATCGCCGCCCACGCCCACAGCCCGCTTGATGAGGAAGTGCGCCTCTGGATTGCCCTGGGCGTCGCTGTCAATGTTCAGCAGGGAAAGGGTCAGCATATAGATGATGCGTTGGGCAATGTCAAAGGCTGGACCCTTGGATATGTAAGACGGGTTTTCAAAGATGATAACGTCATTCCGCTTGGGCTTGATGGGGCTGGGCAGTTTTGCCACTCCGGGCAAAAGTTCTGGACCAAAGATGAGCTTGTTGACAAAGATACGGTCTTTGATGAGCAGCGTATCAATCATGGAGCCGGAAGGTATCTCATAAGCCTGAAACAGGTACTGGTTGATGAGAAGCACCACCCATGCAGCCCAGATGAACGCTCCAAGCCAGCTCAGGACAGGGTGTTGCGCCTTTTCTTTTTCTTTCCTGATACGCCGATCCCGTTGCCTAATCGTAAGGTATCGCTCGGTAAGTATCTGGATACGATCAAAAAAGCGAACTTGCGCTGAAGTCCGCGTCCGATTTTTCTCAAGCACTTTTACACTCACTTTATTAATCCGCCGTGAGGCGGGGAATTAAGAAAACCTACCATAAGAGGAGCGTTGTTGACAAGGTATGAACGGCTTTTCTATAATGCGCCATGTTTGGTAAAAAAAAAGAAATCCTGCCTGAAGATGAAGTACACTTAAAACCGGTTCTTGGCGTTAAGCCGGGCGTATATCTCTCCGCGCTCTATGTGTTTACCTTTCTTGTTATATGCTTTTGCGCGCTGGTCTTGCCCGGTTTGGCAAAGCCCGGCATGGTGTTCGCTCTGGAATCAGAACCGGCTGGGGCAGCGGTTCGTGTTGACGACGTGTACATAGGAACCACGCCCTGCAACGTCTTTGTTCCCCATGGCGCTCACCAGCTTACAATGACGCTCCCCGGGTTTGCGCCGCATGAGTGGTCAGTCATAGCCGAGCGGCGGGTGTTTGCGTCAGCCTTCTTCCCCCGTAAGGAACGGCTTGTGGAGACGCTGACCGAGACGGCGGACACGGCGGCGCTCTTGCAGGGCGCTTCTGAATACGCCGCGTGGTCGTTCACTGGTGAGCCGACCGCGATCTACCAGATTCCCCGGAGCCTCTCCGAAGGCGTATACCGTTCAGGTCCGATAGCAGCGACCCCGCGTGGCTATGAGGCAATCGACGATCTGCTGCGCGGCGCGGCGCGTTTTACGACTACGCGGGCGTCTGCGCGAGACCTGGTTCGGGCAAAGGCTCTGGCTGACAACGCGGGACTGGCTCCATCGCCATTGTCGCTCTTGTCTGCTATTGAAGACGCGCTAGCCTATCTGTCCGAAACGCCCGGAAGCGCCGCGTGGCTTGCCGCGCTGTTGCCGAAAGAGGCGAGTGAAGCAATCAGCGGCTCAAGCTGGTACGCCAAGGTGTCGCGGAATCAGCCGGTGTCTCGTTTCCCGCCGGGCTTTGGCGAAACGTTTATCGTCGAAGCTATGCTGTTTCGGGAACTGTCCGGCGCTACGCTGGCGCAGGGCGAAGCCTTTCCCCATGAGGTTGAGGTCAATGGTTTCCTGATTGCCGCAAACGAAGTTTCCCGTGAGGTATGGGACACCTTTCTTGTTGCCGAGCCTCGCTGGAGAAGCGATAACCTGACGGCGCTGAAAGCCGAGGGTCTGGTGAGCGAAGACTACCTGCTTTCGCTTAATGCGGATTCTTCCACCATACCGTCGGTTTCATGGTACGCGGCAAACGCCTTTTGCGCGTGGCTCACGACCCTGCTTCCGCCCGCGCTGCATGGCTATGAGGTACGGCTCCCCACTGAGGCGGAGTGGGAGTACGCGGCGAAGATGGCGGAACGGAACGACGGCGTTCTGCAAGATATGAGCGGCGGTCTGTGGGAATGGTGTGCTGATCCCTATGCGCCGCTTAACTTTCTCCCCGCCAAACCCGAAACCATCAAGGCAATCGTCTCACCAGAGCGTGTGGTGCGCGGCGGCTCATGGGCGAATCAGCCGAATACGTTTGACGTGGAAACCAGAGGTTCGTTGCCGCCGGAGTTTTGTTCGCCGTTTGTGTCGTTCAGACCAGTCATTGCGATAAAAAGTGAGTAAATATGAGTGAAGGAATCAAAACCATCGCGGTAAACCGCAAGGCTCGCCATAACTATTCGGTGGACGAGAACTACGAGTGCGGCATTGAGTTGCTGGGAACCGAAGTTAA
>JAITFA010000175.1 GCA_031281685.1 Treponema sp.
CCGTCAACAAGAACGTCGTCACCGCGCTGGCTCTCGTCAAAGCCGATAAACTGAAGCGGTACAACGTTAGTGCCTTGATGCAAAAGCTGGTAGAACGAGTGCTGGCCGTTGGTGCCGGGTTCACCGAAAACCACGGGACCAGTGGAGTAGGCGACCGGCTTGCCGAACCGGTTTACACGCTTTCCATTGGATTCCATATCAAGCTGTTGCAGGTGCGCCGGGAAACGGGCAAGCGCCTGGCTATAGGGCAGGATAGCGGTGTAGGGATACCCGAGAAAGTTGCGCTCCCATACGCCGATGAGGGCGTCAAGCAGAGCCGCGTTCTTGAGGGCGTTGGGTTCCAGCGCCTGTGTATCAGCCTCATGCGCTCCGGCAAGCAGGTCTCTAAACACATCAGGCCCAAACGCTATCGACAGAATCACGCCGCCCACTGCTGAGGAGGAGGAATAGCGACCGCCAATGAAGTCGTCGATGTAGAAAGAATCAAGGTACGCGGGGTTATGGGCAAGCGGGCTGGTTTCACTGGTAACAGCGACAATATGCTTGCTTGGGTCAAGTTTTGCTTTGGCGAGCTTGTCCTTGATGAACAGCTCGTTGGCAAGGGTTTCCTGCGTAGTGCCGCTCTTGGATACCAGCACAAAGAGCGTCTCTTCCAGCGGCAGTGATGCCGCCACTGCCGCGCCGTCATCAGGATCAACATTGGAGATGAAGGCGGCAGACAGCTTTTTTTTACCCTCAGCCACTGCCCAGTTATCAAGGGCGATGTACAGAGCGCGGGGTCCGAGGTCGGAGCCGCCGATGCCGATCTGCGCCACAGCCTTAAACGGCTTGCCGGTACTGCCCTTGAGCTTACCGCTGTGTATTGATTCGGCAAACGCGCTGAAGCGTTCCAGTTCCCGCTTGTAGAAGATGCCGATGTCTACCGGTTGTCCAGCCGGACTGTCGCGCATTACCGTCTTGCCAAGCTGACCACGCAGAAGGTGGTGCAGTACCTTACGGTTCTCGCCGGTATTCATGGTTTCGCCGTCGAGGATGGCGCGGTACTTGGCGATAAGCTCCTGCTCGTCAGCAAGCGCCTGTAGCGCGGCTAGCGTGTCGCTGTCCACCGCCTTTGCAGCCCATGAGTAGCTCAGACCCGCTGCCATCGGGATAACGCTTGCTTTAACCCGTTCCGTATTCAGCGCTGCCGCGAAATCAAACGCATGAGCGTTTGCCGCCAATGCCGTCAATGTCTGGAACGCCGACGTTTTGTCAAAATCCGTATAGTTCATTATAAGACTCCTTATCCGAGTAACTTTGTAAGATTGTAACATAAAAGCGGATAGAGCAAAAGGACAATCTCACGCAGAGAGGCCGCATTGCGCCGCTGGGTGAGCTTGGTTTAGGTTCAGGTTTCAAGCTCAGGGATGCTTTCCTTCATACTGTTTACAAAATCCTCGCCGCTAACGCCTTCGCGCAGGCAGACAAAAACTGTGTTGTCCCTGCCAGCAAGAGTGCCAAGCACATGGTCAAGGCCCAGGTTATCAACCGCTAACGCTACTGAGTCGGAATGACCGGAATACGTCTTGATTACCACCATATTGCCTGACCATTCTATTGAAACATAGCCGCGTAAAAAGTCGTGAATGTATGCCCGATCGGATTCCTGCCGCTCTTCTTCACCGGGCAGGGAGTAGACGTACCCCTTATGGCCATCTGAAATTTTGCCCACCTTGAGGAGCTTCAGGTCCCGCGACAGAGTCGCCTGGGTAACGATAAAGCCTTCTTTGTGCAAGTATCCCAGTAAAGTTTCCTGAGACTCAATTCGGTAAGTCTGTATAAGCTTTTGAATAGTTTTTAAACGAATCAATCGTTCTTTCAAAGGTAGCTCCGGCGCACAACGCGCATGAATATCTATAAATTTTGCATAAACATACAATGCCAGTGTGCTTATGTCAATTCACTGCTTTCTTGACGACACACGGGCTATGGTAGCCACAACTCACGGATTATGTCTATAAAACAAACAGCGCGGAAAGATCCGCGCTGTACAGGAGGCTTGCCACAGAACACTTGCTCCACGCAAGGGTAGTGGCTAGATTTTTGTACCCGGATAGATAATCGAGTTTTTTGCAATGACTATGACGCCATCCACGATGTAGTAGTTGCCATAGTCGCCATCCTGCCGGTTTATATCGTCGATACCGATACGGCAGGCTTCGCCGATGCGGGCGTTTTTGTCGATGATCGCCCGGTTGACGATAGTACCCTTGCCAATACCCACATTGGGGATACGCGCCTCGTTGTTCTGCTGTTTCTGACTTTCGTTTTCATAAAAGTCAGCGCCCATACACACAACTCCGTTGAGGCTCGCGCCACTTTCGATAAGGGTACGCACACCAACGATGGAATTGGTGATGTTGGCGTTGGTGATGATACAACCTTCCGCCGCAATAGACTGGTTCATGTTGCTAAAGTTCATCTTTGAGGGCGGCAAGTTACGCATGTGCGTATAGATGGGCGCTTTTTCATCATGAATGTTAAACGGGGGACGCAGGGTGGTAAGATCGAGGTTAGCCTCGTAGAAATTCTTGATGGTTCCGATGTCTTCCCAGTAGCCGTTGAAGATATAAGCATTGACCTTGAGCCGCTTGATGGCTTCGGGGATGATCTCCTTGCCAAAGTCAGTCAGCTCGTTGTTGAGACAAGTTTCCATATTTTGCGAGTTAAACACATAAATACCCATCGAACCCAAATAGCAATCGCCTCTGGATTTATCTTGCCGCAGTTCAACCGGGACCTTGAAATCCGAGATATCTCTGGTGGGACCGGGTTTTTCCAGAAATTCGGTTATTGTGTTGTTCTTGTCAACTTTAAGGATTCCGAGTTGGCTCGCGTTTTCTCTATTGACCATAGTACAGGCGATGGTGATAGCCGCGCCAGACTCGCGGTGTTTTTTCAGCAGGTCTTTGAGGTCCATCCGGTAAAGCTGATCCCCGGACAGGATAAGGTAGTATTTAGGGTTTTGTGTTCTGAAATGGACGAAATTCTTTCGTACCGCGTCTGCGGTTCCCTCATACCAACCGGAATGTTCAAACGTCTGTTCCGCCGCCAGAATCTCAGCGAAACCCTTGGAAAAGGAATCAAACAGATATGTTTGAGACAGATGAAGATGAAGCGACGCAGAGTTAAACTGGGTAAGAATGTATATCTGCCGCAGATCCGCGTTGATACAGTTTGACATGGGTATGTCAATCAGCCTGAATTTGCCCCCAAAAGGGACAGCCGGCTTTGCCCTATCTTTCGTAAGCGGTATGAGTCGGGTTCCCTTACCGCCTCCCAAGATGATAGACAAGACTTCCGACATAATTCACCTCCTGTTCGATGATTCGTCCACACATTTGCGGACGTGTACGCGCTATCGCGCAATGTGATTTACAAAGCGATGAGCTTTCTGTCCATAGGCTTAAAATACAGCCACTGTAACAGCAGGAGTTATTATATTATCATGTTTATTTATAGGTCAAGTATATCACCTGCCCCTTTCTACAAGTGTGCCGATACCTGCAACCTCGTGATAAACTATAGGTCTTAATTAAACTAGAGGTATAACTATGATTGGTACATACACGCCATGGGTTTTTTTGGACGAATATCGGGGAAAGGCTTTTTCAGGTTCGTGGCCAACCCTGCCTGAACTATTTCGGATTATGGTTTCCCGTTTCGGGGAGCGTCCCTGCTTCACCATTTACGAGCCGGATCGTATCAGCCTGAACTATCGTGAGTCTCTTGCCAAAATTGAGGCCGTAGCCAGATGGCTTTGCAGCAAGAACGTCCGCAAGGGGGATCGGATCGCGGTAACAGGCAAGAATTCGCCGGAATGGACCGTGGCCTATCTGGGAATACTCTGCGCCGGAGCCATTGTTGTTCCCATTGATTACCAGCTTAAAAATGAGGAGACCGACCTTCTCCTCAACACCGCCGGGGTAACGATCCTTTTCGTGGACGAGGAAAAGCACAGCCATTATGAGCAGAAACCGGGCCGGCTGACAGAACTAGTCTCACTGAAAAAAGGCGTGGGCGCGTATATCTACGAGATTGACGGACCGGTTCAGCCTATAGAAGAGGCAAAGGAGCTGGACACCGCCGCCATTCTCTTTACCTCTGGCACAACCGGTATACCAAAGGGCGTCATGCTCTCGCACCAGAACCTTGTCTCCGACTGTTACTTGGCTCAGGGCAACCTCAAGCTGTACTCGACCGATGTGTTTTACGCACTCTTACCCATACACCATGCCTATACTATGCTGGCCGTCTTTATTGAAGCGGTTTCCTGCGGCGCGGAAGTAGTGTTCGGCAAGCGTATGGTAACTAAGGCGATTCTGAAAGACCTGAAAGAGGCGAAGATCACCATGTTACTCGGCGTTCCTATGCTGTTTAACAAGGTGCTGGCGGGTATCATCCGAGGCATCAAGGCAAAAGGCCCTCTCGTCTATGGACTCATTTCGGTTCTGATGGGCATTTCCGGCCTGATTAAGAAAACCACAGGCAAAAATCCGGGTAAAAAGATGTTCCACTCAGTGTTAAGTCAGGCGTCCCTTTCCACCCTGCGTATCTGTATCTGCGGCGGCGGGCCTCTGGCGCCGAGCGTGTTCAGAAAGTACAACCAACTTGGCATTGATTTCATTCAGGGTTATGGCCTTACCGAAACTTCGCCCATCCTTACCCTTAATCCAGTAGAGCATTACAAGGAAACGAGCGTCGGCAGAATCTCGCCACAGGTTGATATGAAGATACTGAACCCTGACGAGCGGGGCATTGGCGAAATCGTGGTCAAAGGTCCGATGGTCATGCAGGGCTATTATAAACTGCCCCAGGAAACCGCCGCTACCTTTACTCAGGATGGCTACCTCAAAACCGGCGATCTTGGTTATATAGACAGTGAATCCTACCTGTATCTCACCGGACGCGCCAAGAACCTGATCGTTACTGAGGGTGGGAAGAACGTATACCCGGAGGAGATCGAGAACGAGTTCCAGCTTTTTGAAGAAATCGATCAGATTCTGGTACGCGGCTTTGTTCTTGACAAGAAGATGAAGACTGAAGGCATTGAAGCGCTCGTATATCCCGATCAGGAGTTTTTCAAGGCAAGCACTCCGGCGCAAATCAAACAGTGTATTGAGGAGATTGTCTCGGAAGTGAACAAGAGGCTTCTTCCCTACCAGAAAATCGAGAAGACTATCATCGTGAACAAACGAATGGAAGAAACTACCACCAAGAAGATCAAGCGCGATGTGGTTTGAACGACGCGCATCTGAATAAAAAAGACCGCCGTGAGGCGGTCTTTTTTCATACAAGGGGCGAGGCGGTAAGTCCGCCTCGTACAACGGTTTAGTAGTCCATACCACCCATGCCGCCCATACCGCCACCACCGGGCATGGCGGGCGCTTCCTTCTTCTCAGGAATGTCTGTGATGGCACATTCTGTGGTGAGCAGGAGGCTGGCAATCGAAGCCGCGTTCTGCAACGCAGAGCGGGTTACCTTAGCGGGATCGATGATACCGGCTTTCACCATATCGACCCATTCCATCTTTGCGGCGTCAAAGCCAATGCCGGACTTTTCAGACTTGGCTTTGTCAGCAATGACCGCGCCGTCAACCCCGGCGTTTTCCGCGATCTGGCGGATAGGCTCCTCAAGGGCGCGGTTCACAATCTTGAAGCCCACCTTCTCGTCGTCGGTGAGACCTTTGGTGTCGGCCTTGTCCAGCGCGATAGCCGCCTGAATCAGGGCAATCTCGCCGCCGGGGACTATGCCCTCCTCAATGGCTGCGCGGGTTGCGGAAAGCGCGTCCTCAACGCGGTGCTTCTTCTCTTTAAGCTCAACCTCAGTGGCTGCGCCTACGTTGATGACTGCAACGCCACCCGCCAGTTTTGCGAGACGTTCCTGCAATTTCTCACGATCATAGTCAGACGTGGTGTCCTCAATGAGCGCTTTGATCTGGCTAATCCGGTCCTTGATCTCGTTCTCTTTACCCGCCCCGTTGATGATCGTGGTATTGTCCTTGTCGATCTTGATGGTCTTGGCCCGGCCAAGCTGGGATATCTCGGTGTTTTCGAGCTTGAGTCCCAGTTCTTCGGTGATGACCTCGCC
>JAITFA010000177.1 GCA_031281685.1 Treponema sp.
AACAGAACGAGTTCCCTTCTAAATAGAACGAGTTCCCCTCTGAACAGAATTATCGACCCTCTGAACAGAACGAGTTCCCCTCCAAACGGAATTATCGACCCCCAGAATAGAACGAGTTCCCTTCCAAACAGAATTATCGACCCTCCGAACAGAACAAACGGCACACAATGGCGGCGAAGTCAGGCGCTTTATCCCTTTATCCCTGAATTGACTACGCTCTGCACAAAGTATTTTTGACAAAAGAAGAATAGCACGATGATAACACAGATGCTGACTACATTGGCCGCCATAATCGCTGGCACATTCGAAGCCTGCTCATTGGAAAAATACTTCACCGCAAAGGGCAGGGTGAAGAGGGCGCGACTCTGGATGTACAGGAGCGGACGCTCGTAATCGTTCCATGTCCACAAAAAGTACATGAACAGAAGCGTCGCTATGGACGGCTTCACACAGGGGAGCATGATGCGCCAGTAGATGACCGGGTGGCTGGCGCCGTCTATCTGAGCCGACTCTATCAGCTCGTTTGGCACGGCAAGCATCGCCTGCCGCATCAGCATTACGCCAAACGCGCCGCCAAAAAACAAGGGCAGCCATAGCGCCGTGAGGCTATTCACCAGACCCAGAGTGCGGTAGATAACGAAGGTCGGTAACATAGTTACCATGCCGGGGATCATGGTGGTGGACAGCTTTACTAAAAACAGCTTGTCGCGTCCGGCAAAGTTGATCTTGGCGTAGGCATAGCCGGCGAGGGTGCAGGAAAAAAACGTGCCGATTAGCGCCATCACGCTCACGAATACCGAGTTCCGGTAAAAGGTGATGAACGAAAATTCGCCGGCAAAGAGTTTTGTATAGGCGGCTATGGTGGGACGCGGGGGAATCCACTCAATTGGGAAGGTGTAAACGTCGTTGACGCCCTTAAACGAGGTGGAAATCATCCATAGGAATGGGAATATGCATAGTAGACCACCACCCCATATCAACGCTGAGACCATCATGTTGAGCGTATGTGTCCTGACTTGCTTAAACGTCATGTATAATCCCACTTTTTCTGCCCTTTCCACTGAATCAGGGTGATGACAAGGGTGATCGCGCAGAGTACCAGCGATAGCGCCGCCGCGTAGCCGCTCCGGTAATCAATGAACGATGAGCGGTAAATGTAGTACGACAGGGTGTACGAAGCCGTGCCAAAGCCGCGTGAATTCGGCGTGAGCGCCTGCACGACGAGCCACATCTGGAGGCTGGAGATCACGCCCAGCACACTGACAACAAAGGTGGTCGGCGCAAGCAAGGGTACGGTGATGTAGCGGAACTTGTGATAGGCGTTGCCGCCGTCCACCGCCACAGCTTCGTAGTATTCGCGGGAGATACTCTGCAAGCCAGCGGAGTACATCAGGATATAGTAGCCGAGGTTCTGCCATATCACGATGATCATGATTGCTGGCAGGAACCACTTTGACGACGACAGCCAGCCGGGTAGACTGTCGCCCGGAACGCCCAGCCACTTGAGGAACATATTGATCGGGCCTTCGCTGGGGTGAAACAGCGCCCGCCACACGGTACTTACCGCCACAACATTCGTTATATATGGGAGGAAATAGAGTGCCCGCATACCGGCGCGTCCCCAGTTGCTCAGTTTTTGGGCATAACGGTGGCGATGCGCTGGTTTCTGGTGTAAGAGCGCCGCGATGACCACACTCGCCATGATGGAGATTGGAATCGCCAGCAGTAAAAAGAGGTTGTTCCGCAGCGATATCCAGAAATCCGACGCCACGAATAGCCGCATATAGTTTGCAAGCCCGACGAACTTCGCTTTGTCAACACCGCGTAAAAGGTTCCAGTCTGTGAAGCTCATGCCCACCGAGAAGACCACCCCGCCCAGCGTGAACACGAGAAAGCCGATAAGGTTCGGTAGTATAAAAAGATAGCCCCAGAAGTTTTCAATGAGACGGGCTTTCGAGCGCTGTGTCATAGTGGTTAGTAGTGGGGTTGGGGGTAAGAGAGTCGTTATCGCCCTTACCCCTACTTACTAACTACAGGTTATCCAGAATCTCTTGGCCACGCTTCGTGATATCCGCGATGAAGGCGTCAAGCGTCATTTCATCGTTGAGATAGAGCGTGAGCTGCTCCTCAAGCAGGGCGTCCAGCGACGGCACATAGTTGATGAGCGACGGGTCTACCGGAAATACGCCGAGGAACGAATCATTCGGGACCGTAACGGCTTTGATGGCGGTTTCTACAGGGTAGATGTCGGTGTGCAGGTTACCCTTGGAATCGGTAAAGCTGGTGAAGGTGCTGACCGCAGTTTCGAGATTCGCGTCAGCGTATACCGGCATATATGTGCCGTTGATGTCGAAGTTGTCGTTACAGACAAAACGCATGAAGCGATATGCCTCAAGCAGATTCTTGCAGGTACTGGGAGCATAGAACGCGCCGGCAAGCTCGTTGTAGGACGACTTGGTCTTGTCAGCCTCGGTTAAAACGGGTAGCTCTGAGACGCCAATCTCAAAATTCAGCTTGCCCTCGCCCGGATCATTGAACTGGAAGCCCTGTAACCAGATCAAGGCGTAGGGACCGTCAAGGATGAGGCCGGTTTCGCCCAGCGCCAGTGCGCGACGGCGATTCAGGCTTTCGGCGGCGTAGGTCGCGGCGTCAGGGGCGAGGTGTTCCACGCGGGCGAAGTCGTGATAGAATTTGAGGCTGTCGCGGAAGCGCTGGTCGTCGAAGTTTGTTACTATGCGACCAGAGGCGTCCTTCTTTACCATCTGCCAGCCAGCAACCGATGCCGCGCCGTAGGTGATCTGCACCCAGAGCGCCTGAATACAGGCCGGATACTTCAAACCGGGTACTGCCGCGAATTGCTTAGTTACCGCGAGAAACTCCGCCATTGTCATCTGGTCCGGGACAATAATGCCATTGGCATCGGCAAGGGTCTTATTATAGAAGACTTTGAACGTGTTACCAGCGCGAGGTACCCCATAGATATTGCCCTGAAAGGCAGTGGCGTTTGCTCCGAGCTTGCCGTAGTCGGCCTCGAAGTTGTCGCCGTTAGTCGCGATAGCGTCGTTGAGCGGCAGCGCCGCCCCATTGATAGCCCGCCGCATGAGGTCGCTGGTGGTCAGGTACACGAGGTCGATCTGCTGACCGCCGGCGATGAGCGTATCCAGCCGCGCAAGGCCATCGGTGTCGGCGACTGAACCCAGTTCCTGATAGTCGATGGTAACATTCGGAGCTACTTTCTTGTAGCGCTCGATAAGGTTCGCCGCAGTCCGGTTTGCCTCGAACCCGAAGCCCACCCACTTGAGGGTAACGGGCTGGGGTCCGTCGGACCGCTGGGTTTGCTGCCTGTTCCCCGCCGCAAAGCCCATTGACACTACAAGGGTCATAGCCAGCGCCATCATTACGATTCTTTTCATTATACTCTCCTCGTATGAAAAATCTGAGAGGAGCCTAGTATTTTTCTTCAAACAGATCAAGTGTATGAATAAGCCAAATGGTCCGGCGATTATCGAATCCGCCGTAAACCCTTGTCTTTAGGCGAGAGTGTCAGAGATGTGGGTATTAGAGACGTGAGGGATATAAATGTGGCAGAAGATAGCTTGGAAAAACCTCTTGTTGACGTTGAGATTAAAGATAACTTAGACTAAATCCATGAAGATACAGAGAGCCTGTAAAGCGCGAATATGCCCAAGCGGTGAACAGCGGGCCTTTTTGAACAAGACCCTCGGCTCTTGCCGCTTTCTGTATAACATAATGCTTGACGAGCGAATCAAAACCTACGAATCGTTGAAAGATGACCACGAAACCCTTCGTGCGTGTAAGTATAAGACCGAGAGGAGCTACAAACAGAGGTATGCGTTTCTGAAGAAAGTCGGCGCTTTTGCGCTTCAGCAGGCGCGGTTTATACCTGTGCGGCGCCGGGAATTAACGTCTGTGGACATGAGGGCGCTGGCTCTTGGCGATGAGAGCGAAACCTCCGTGGGAATTCCTGTAAGGGAACGAAGCAGAAACCTTGTAGAGCAAGCCGAGCAATCGGTCCAAGCTACAAGACCTTGGCTTTAGGCATGGGCTTGCTGATGCTTGGTTTCTGGGGAGCCGCGATTTTTGGCTCTGTATTTTTCCTTTTGCGGGTGATTCTCTTCATCGCGGGTGTGGGCGGCGCTGATAGTGGCGATGATGGCGGCGGCGACGCGGGTGTAACTGAGGCGGGAAACGGGGCGTTCAGGCTGGTGTCGCTCAATTCGCTCATTGGTTTTACGGCTATGTTCGGATGGGGCGGACTCGCAGCGCGAGTGCAGTTCGGACTTGGCCTGCCGCTGAGCCTGCTTGCGGGCGCGGGCGTAGGGCTTTTCGCCATGCTTAGTACAGCGCTCATCTTTCATGGAGCCATGAAGCTGCGAAGCGACGGAGCGAAGTTCTCCATGAAAGACGCGGTTGGCTGTGAGGCTGAGGTGTATCTGCGTATTCCGGCTCAGGGGAAAGGGCGTGTCTCTTTTGTCGTAAACGGGGTAAAGCATCAGGCCGACGCGGTCTCTGACACCGCCGACCTCATACCCTCGTTTGAAAAGACCCTGATTACACGGGTAATTGATTCGCGTACCGTAGCTGTTGTGCGCTTTGATAGTTCAAACTTGTAGCAGGCTAATCACTAACAGGCTTTACGACGCTTTTTGTACCCTCGTTTGAAAGACCCTGAAGCACAATATCGGCTCATGTGTCTGACACCGCCAGCCTCCTGATTAAGGGAAATGGCGGGTCAAGCGGCAGTCTGGCGTGGTCTCTGACACCGCTGACCTCATACCCTCGTTTGAAAAGAGACTGATTACGCGGGTGATTGATTCGTACACCGCAGCCGTTGTACGCTTTGAGCGTTAAACTGAGTAGTGATTAGCGACTAACCACTAACAGGTATTCTCAGGGGGGTATATGGACTTTGTTCTGATTGGAATCGCGTTTTTCGCGGTGTTCTTGTTCGTGCTTATCCTGTTTCTGGCAAGTAGGTATAAACGCTGTTCGTCAAACCAGATTCTCGTGGTATACGGGAAGGTCGGAGGCGGGAAGTCGTCGCGCTGTATGCACGGAGGCGGGGCGTTTATCTGGCCGCTTATTCAGGATTACAACTATCTCGACCTTACGCCGTTGACGATTAACATCCCCCTCAAAGGCGCGTTATCCCAGCAAAACATCCGCGTCAATGTGCCAAGTACCTTTACAGTAGCCATTGCCACTGAGGAGGAAAGCATGAATTCAGCGGCGGTACGCCTGCTGGGTCTGAACCGCGAAACTATTGAATCAATGGCAACCGAAATCATACTTGGACAGCTTAGACTCACGGTGGCCTCACTCACGATTGAGCAGATTAATCAGGATCGTGAGCGTTTCCTTGACGCGATCCGTAAGAACATCGACCTTGAGCTTGATAAAATCGGCCTCTGCCTCATCAACGTGAATGTTACCGACATCACCGACGAGTCAGGTTATATCGAGAGCATTGGGAAAAAAGCCGCGCTCACCGCCATTAATCAGGCAAAGGTTGATGTGGCTGAGCAGGACAAGAAAGGCGCTATTGGCGAGGCTGAGGCGCGGAAGGAACAGCAGATACGAGTGGCGCAGTTCACGAAAGAACAGCAGATACAGATCGCACAGTTTAACAAAGAACAACAGGTGCAAATCGCTGAACTTGATAAGGAACAGCAGGTGCAGCTCGCGCAGTTCTCCACTGAACGGGAGGTGAAAAAAGCTCAATATCAGAGCGAGCAGCAGATTAAGACCGCGTCGTTTAGCATTGAACAGCAGGTACGCATCGCTGAACTTGACAAGGAAAAGCAGGTTAAGGTGGCTGAGTTTGGCAGGGAACAGCGGATACAGACCGCTGAGTATAATGCGCGGGCGGTTGAGGGCGAGAACACGGCAAAGGCTGAGATTGCCATATCAAACGCCACGTTTGCCGAGCGTGAGGCTGAGGCAAAACAGCGCGGGGAAGTGGCGCAACAGTCGGCATTTGCGGAGATTCAGCAGGCAAAGGCCATTGCCGAACAGCGGCGGCTGGAGGTTGAGCAGGTTGTGCCTCGTGAAATCGAGAAGCGTAAGTTGGAAATTGACGCGGCTGCGCGGGCTGAACAGCAACGGCTGCTTGCACAAGGCGAGGCTGACGCGATACTGCTGGTGAAAACGGCTGAGGCACAAGGCATTAAAAAAGTGCTGGACGCTAAGGCTCAAGGTTATGAGACACTGATTAAGGCGGCGAACAGCGACGCCAAGAGCGCGGCAACGCTTCTTCTTGTTGAAAAGCTGGAAGACTTGGTTAAACTGCAAACCGAAGCAGTTAAGAACATCAAGATCGACAAGCTCACTGTGTGGGATAACCCCAGCGGCGATTCCAGTACCACCGCGAACTTCATGCGAAACTTGGTTAAAACCCTGCCGCCGCTCCACGACATTGCGAAACAGGCCGGCCTTGAGTTGCCCGGGTTTTTGGGAACTATAGACGCCGTGTCGCAAGGCGCGGTGTCAGACACCAGCGAGGCGCAGGCATGATTCGCCCGGTAAGCGTCGCTGATGCGGCTGCCATCGCTGCTATCTACAATCCCTACATCGAGCAAACGGTCATCAGCTTTGAGGAAATGCCGGTTTCACTTAACGACATGGAGGCTCGTATTCGTGCGATAGGCGCTGAGTATCCGTACCTTGTCTGGGAAGAAAACAACGAGGTTCTAGGCTACGCCTACTTAAATAAATGGAAGGAACGGCTCGCCTATCGTTTTGCTGTGGAAGATTCCGTCTATATCAAAAAGGGACATGAGCGAAAAGGCATCGGCGAGGCGCTTCTCACAAGGTTGATAGACGAGGCGCACAGGCGCTCCTTACACGCGATGGTCGCTGTAATCACGATTCCTAATGAAAGGAGCGTAGGCTTGCATGAGAAGCTAGGCTTCCGCAAGATCGGGCAGCTTGATGAGATTGGGTTTAAGCTGGGAAACTGGCTTGATGTGGGTTACTGGGAGTTGCTGTTATGAAAGACTGGGTTTTGCGTTTTGTTAAGGGCGCGTTTATTGGCACGGGGTTTATACTGCCCGGTGTGAGCGGCGGTGCGTTGGCTGCGGTTTTCGGCATCTATGAGCGTATCATCAGCTTCATTGCCCATATCACCCATGACTTTAAGGCTAACGTACTCTTCTTCCTGCCGGTCGGACTGGGCGCACTGACCGGCATCTTCATACTTTCCTTTGGCGTGAGTTTCTTTCTTACCAATTACGAGACCCAGGTACTCTGGTTCTTTGTCGGTTGTATTTTGGGCATCCTGCCATCGCTATGGCGGGAAGTCGGCAAGAAGGGCCGGAGTACGCGCCACTTTGTTATACTCGTGGCGTCAGCGGTCGTGGGCTTTGTGTTTCTGTACACCGGGGAATCGTTTCTCAAGGGACAGATACCGCTTAACTTCGGCACATGGATGCTGGCTGGCGCACTCATCGCTTTGGGGGTACTCGTGCCTGGTTTAAGCCCGTCGAACTTCCTCGTGTACTTCGGTATGTATCAGCCGATGGTAGACGCCTTCAAGACGCTCGATGTCCTTGCTCTGCTTCCCCTCGCGCTTGGCGGCGCGATATGCCTCTTCGGTCTTTCCAAAGCGATTGACGCGCTCCTCGCCCGTGCATACGCCGGTCTTTTTCACTTCATTCTTGGCATAGTAGTGGCCTCAACGCTGATGATTATCCCGCGTGATTTCAACTACGCGAGCTGGACAACTCTGATCTGCGCCGCCGCCTGTATCGCCGGCATTATCCTTGCCTACTGGATGAGTAAACTGGAAGAGCGCTACAAGTGAGATTGCTGATGGGCGAGCATAGCAGCTTCGTATCAATGTCTACGGTCTCTAGCACAGCGTCTCTGACATGACGTGTGCCAGTGCCAGACTCCTACGTTTGACACTAACGTCTCTGACATGACGTGTGCCAGTATCTGGCACCAATATCTCTGGCACCGGCGTCTACGTCTGGCACCCGCGTCTGGCACTGGCTTAGGTCTCTGATACCTACGTCTGGCACCCGTGTCAAACACCCGGATCGCATCGGATCAGAGACTCTGATCGCACCGGATCTGACACCCGGATCCGGGCGGTGAAAGCACCTTGAGCAGGGAGAGTGGACGGGGCAGCGACGGTCAGCAGTCGGTCAAAGGCAGTGGTGCGGGGGGCTTTCAGCACAGACTGTGTCAAAAGTTCCGGTGGCAGGGTATACTCCAGCGAGAGGAGAACGCGGTCATGGAATTCATAAGCGGATAATAATGCTTCCGGATTGCATAGACGATTACATAACAGACAGTAATTCGGCGCGGGTAACAGAAGCG
>JAITFA010000039.1 GCA_031281685.1 Treponema sp.
TAGGGCGAGCCTCTGCCATAGCTTAGGGCGAGCCTCTGCCATAGCTTAGGGCGAGCCTCTGCCATAGCTTAGGGCGAGCCTCTGCCATAGACTAGGGCGAGCCTCTGCCATAGCCTAGAACAAGCCTATAACATCAGCTTGGATCGATCCTATCGTTCTAGGCTGGGATGTACGGCGCGTCCGATCCCGTTACGACTATTCCCCTGATCACTGCTGATCTCAAGGCCGCTGGTTTCGATAACGTATTTACCGAAGCTCAGCGTCAGGTTGATGAATTCCGGCGCACGAAGTAGGGACAGATTCTGGAACTTGTTCCCGATTATCATTTGGAATTAGCCTCTTCATAAGGGCATAGAGAACGGGTTTTTTTACGTCCCTTTTACACGCTTCAAAATAGTCTCTGACACCAGTGCAGCGGCCTCGGAATAGTGTCTGGCACTTTGTTCACTGCATATTGCGAATGGAAGAGTAAAAAATGCTGACAAGAAGATTTGTTATGTATTAGTCTTAATTATCCCATTTTTGGGAAGCAACATTTGAATATACCGAGATACAGGTATGATGGCGCAAGTATGGCGGTACTTTCCTTCAGAAATTTCTTATCTATCGGGACTTACCCGGAATGACGCCAGTGTCTGTTTTCCCAGAAGGAGGCGCTATGATCTGAAAGCCGGGACTCCATATCCTGCTATCGAACCGAGCCTTCGGGCGGCTGAATGTCATTCAGTTCCGGTGAGAAGCGGGAGTCTTTATCTCACGATAGAGGAGACTTTTTATGAAGAAGACCAATTGGTTTGTATCGGGAATATCAGCGTGTTTGCTGATATTCGGGTTGACTATGTTTTCAGGCGGCTGTCTCACCAGTCCCAAGAGCTACGATCCGCCTGTTGATGTAAAGAATCTCGTTGAGGAAGCGGAATTCTACATGAGCAATGCGTATTTTACAGTACAAGTCAGTAATGCCGGAGATGGTTCTGATGTAGACAAGTCAAAGCCCTGGGTTACCAGTGGAGAGAAGGAGGCTCTGGACATCGCGTTAGCGGCGGTAAAAGAATTGAACAACGCTGAGAACGAGGCTTCCGTTACCGCAGGTTTACAAACGGCGTTAGCGGCATACAAAGCCGCCATAAAAGCGGACGGTTCAGACCCCTATTTCCGGGGTGATCCCGGGGCGGGTATTCCGTATCTTACCTCTTCCGAAGTAACGCTCATCGCCGGAACCACCGGAATTGGCGCTCCCTGGATCACGGACGTGGGGACTGACGAAGCCAGCTACGCGCCTTTTAACGACGGCAAATTGCACAAGTGGCGGGCTAACGACGGTCGTATCCTTTGGTCTAATGACAACGGATATGAAGAACAAAGCACTTTTGAGGTTGTGGCGAATCCTTTTACTGGCGAAACGGGCGATCTGATCAAGATTCATGCTGTTCATAAACCAGAGGAGAGCGGAAGGAGTTTCGGTGGATTCGGCATACGGGCGCCGCTGACTCAATCGGTAATAGTGAACAATACTACCTACATTGAATTTGACCTGTACTATCCCATGAGCGCCGCGGGGAAATGGATGAGGATGGGTCTCTGGTCAACCGACACGGGCGGCGCGGGCAACCAAGCCGGCAACGGCGGTAACGGAGGCAGTAAAGCCGTGCCGTATCTCCGTACCGAAAATCTGGACGCCATCGGCAACCTGAACCCTGACTGGATTGACAATTATGAAGCTGAGACGTGGTCAAAAAAGCATATCAGGGTAGCGTCTGGCTCCAACGGAACATGGAACTACATAAACATTGATTTTGAAACCGAAACCGGCGCGGTAGTTGACAGAGCGGTACTCATGATCGGCAACATCAAAATAACAAAGCCGGACCCGAATGGAAAACCTCTTCCTCTGGTAGACGTGGACACGGAAGGTTCGGAAAAGGTGAATCAGGCAGACGTTGCCCCTGTCAGAGGCGCGTATAACGAACAGAACGGCTTGTTCATGGTGGGCGCTATCGGGACAGGGGCTGTTGAACAAGGGTCGGCACGGGCTAACCATTACGAGATTTTTGTGGATGGCAACAACCTCAAGGCGGAAAGCGTACATCAGAAGTATCCCTTGTGGCTTACCAGTAGTGATACCGGTTTTACCGGCTGGAGCGGGACTGCGGGTGAAACCGCTCTTGGCGAGTACAGTTTCCCGACAGCCTCGTATCAGGCTATTCGGGACTCCCATTTTGCGGGCGAACCGGTTGGCGGTTTCAAGAACCACGGCCACGTCCTAGCTTGGTACAACCAAGCGCCGGTCTGGATGAGGCAGATTATACCGGAACACCTTGACATGACATGGAACGCCTACGGCAAGTTCTACGCCTACGGCAACAGCGCGACCGGACCATTCTGGAAGGTGAGCAAGGACGACGCGCGGAGGGTATACTTTAACCACATCATGTACGAACTGCGGCATTTTATGACCACAGACGAGAAGTACGGTTCCAGCGAGACGCGAGGGGTTATTCCCTTCCACTCCTTTGACGTGCTTAACGAAGAGATTCACGAGAGCCGGCACAGCACCCTTATCGCGCAAAACCCGAATGAATGGAAGTCCGGCCTTAAAAGCATATCCTGGCTTGCGGCAATGACGGACGGTGATGATGATCTGCGTCAGCATTACATCTACCTGATCTTCAAGTATGCCCACATCGCCGTACCCAACGCTCAGATGGCGGCGAAGTTCAAGGCAAATTACGCCAGCCTGCCCGAATACATGAAGATCGACGGCCATGATCGCGCCGGAGCCAGCGGTACGCCCGGCAACATTGACGCTTATATTACCGAGAATCCTCCCCGCCTGACGTACAACGATTATGGTATCTCTACATGGTCAAAGGCAAAGATGGCTTACAACATGATCAAGGAATTGAACACCCTGTGGCAGACGGACGAGCTGTACGACGGACGACCCCTCATCGAAGTCATGGGCATCCAAGGTCACGACTCCATTGGTCCCACTCTAGCCAGCGACAACCAGCGCGCAATCGCCCTGTACGCCAGCCTTGTTGATCAGGGATTGCTGAGCGGCATAGCGTATTCAGAGCTTGACCTTAAGATACCTGAATCCGCGCCCGGCGGTGGAGCGACTGCGCCTGCTGTTATGAACCAGAAACAGGCAGACGCGCTTGGGTATCAGTACGCGCTGCTCTACAAGGTATTCTCCAAATACGCGCCGTATATCGATCACATAATAAGCTGGGGTCTGGCTGGTTCCGGCTGGCAGGGCAGTTATGTGCTGTTTAACACCGAGCAACACGCAAACCAGGGATATTACGGCGTGATGAACCCGGACAAGTTCATCGTGGGACATTCGTATCTGGACACTTACTTTGCGGGGGAATACGCCAAAGTTCAGCCTGCTTATAAGCCGCAACTCTAAAAGCTGAGTTGATTCCGCGGTAAACACGTAAAGACCAGGGCTGTCCAGCATTCTGGACAGCCTTTTTATGCGCGCCTCAGAATAGTGCCTGTACCAAAAGCATTGCCAACATGCGTATTGAGGTAAACCAGCTTCTTAGGTACACTTCTCAACATAAAGGAGAGCATCATGTCGATTGGTATCGTTTTTCTCGTGGCGTTTTTGGTTCTTATGACGGCAATTGGGGTTTGGGGCATGAAAAAGACCAAAACGCTGGGAGATTTTTTTCTGGGTGGCAGGACTATGGGACCATGGGTATCTGCGATTGCCTACGGAACCTCGTACTTTTCAGCCGTCATCTTCATCGGGTTCGCCGGAACCCAAGGCTGGCAGTTCGGGCTTAACGCGCTCTGGATAGCGCTGGGTAACGCGCTTATCGGGGCAATGGCCGCGTGGTTCATTCTGGCGCGCCGCACACGGCGCATGACCCAAAACCTGGATACCATGACCATGCCGGAGTTTTTACAGGAACGCTACGGCGCCAAGCATCTGAAACCTGTGGCCGCGTCGATCATCTTCTTCTTCCTATTGCCGTATTCCGCGTCGGTGTTCAAGGGTCTGGGACATCTGTTTGAGGCGGTGTTTCACATACCTTATGATCTGGCGCTGCTTGTCATGATCGCGTTTACCGGGGTGTATCTCATACTTGGCGGGTACTTTGCTATTGCGATCACAGACTTCATTCAGGGCATTATCATGTTCTTTGGAGCCATCGCCATGGTGTCGGTGCTGACCGGGGATGGCGGCGGGCTTTTTGCCATGCTGTCAAAGGTGAGCGAGAACTACTCACAGCACATTCCGCCGGCGCAGCAGCCAAGCGCGCTCACGGTTATCTCGCTGGTGTTTATGACGAGCTTCGGAACCTGGGGGCTACCGCAGATGACGCAGAAGTTCTATGCCATCAAAAACGAGAGCGTGATCCCCAAAGCAGCCCTGGTTACTACGGTTTTTGCGCTGGTCATTGGTTTTTCCGCCTATTTGACTGGCGCGTTTGCCCATGTGTTTTTTGACCTGAACACCGTGCCTAAAAACGAGACCGGCGGTATATTCTATGACCGCATCGTGCCTACCTTGCTTACTTCGCATCTTCCCGCGCTCTTGCTGTCGCTCATTATGCTGCTGGTACTGTCCGCGTCCATGTCCACGCTATCGTCGCTCGTGCTGGTGTCTTCGTCGTCCGTGGCTATCGACCTGTATCCCTCGCGGATAGACGCCAAAACCGGCAAAGACCATTCTGTAGCCATGATGCGTTTTCTGTCGGCGATTTTCGTCATCATTTCATACCTCATCTCCCGTTTCCAGTTCAGCTTCATTGTTACGCTCATGTCGCTGAGTTGGGGCACGGTGTCTGGCTCCTTTGCCGGTCCCTACATCTTCGGCCTCTACAGCAAGCGCGTTACCAAAGTTGCTGCCTACGCGGGCCTGCTGTCCGGGCTGGGAACTGAAATCATTCTGTTTTTCGTACTGGGGAGCGCCAACTCGCCGCTTGCCGCGTCCTGCGCCATTGTGGTTCCGTTCATCGTAATGCCCATTGTGTCGTGTTTCACCAAAGCGCCGGAACCAGCTTTGTTAAACAAAGCCTTCGGCACAAGTAAGCAAGGACGGCGTAAGTAAGCTCCCGACGATGTGCCTGTGGTCTCTGGCACCACGGCTTGCGTCTCTGACACCGCAGGTAAGCGCACTGACGCCGCATGCACGGTCTCTGGCACCGGGGCTTGCTTCTCTGACACCGCAGGAGAACTTCCCGACGATGTGCCTGTGGTCTCTGACACCGCAGGAGAACTTCCCGACGATGTGCCTGTGGTCTCTGACACCACAGGCGAACTTCCCGACGATATGCCTGCGGTCTGTGGCGCCACGGCTTGCGTCTCTGACACCACAGGCGAACTTCCCGACGATATGCCTACGGTCTCTGGCATCACCGCTTGTGTCTCTGGCACCACACGCACAGTCTCTGGCACCACCGCTTGTGTCTCTGACACCGCAGGTAAGCTCCCCGATGGCGTGCCTACGCTCTGTGGCGCCACGGCCTGCGTCCCTGCCACCGCCGGCGAACTTCCCGACGATATGCCTACGCTCTGTGGCTCCACGGCTTGAGTCTCTGGCACCACCCGCACAGTCTCTGGCACCACCGCTTGTGTCTCTGACACCGCAGGTAAGCTCCC
>JAITFA010000022.1 GCA_031281685.1 Treponema sp.
GACGCGTTTTTCTGGGCGCTCCGGTATGAAATGAGTCGATATCTGCACGAAGATTGGACTGACTTTTTACTCGCCATTGCGGGCGAGGCCCCCGATGATTCTTGAATTTGGAATTGCTGTAACTGCAAAGAGCAGTGTTGACATTAGAGATAAAGATAGAATAGAATAATTCTCATACCCGTGTAGCGCGGGGAATCAACGTCTGTGGACAAGGGAACGCTGGCTCTTGGCGATACCAAGAGCGAACCTCTCGTGGAAAGACCGGTAACGGAAAGAAGCAGAAACCTTGTAGAGCAAGCTGAGCTATCAGTCCAAGCTACAAGCCCTTGGCTTTAGCTATGGGGTTACTGACACAGACTGTTTTGTAGGTGAGGCGTATGAAGGGTATTGAATACCGGGGACTGACCCGTGTCGAGGGACCGGTAGTGATTACAGCGAGAAGCAAGAACGTGGGATTCAATGAGGTAGTCGCGGTGTATGACCGCGAAGAAGGCCGGCGTTTGGGGCGTGTGGTTGATATGAGTGAGGACTGGACTGCGGTTCAGATATTTGGGAGTAACACAGGGCTTTCGGCAGACGAGGCGCGGGTCGAGTTTCTGGGGAAGCCTATGGAACTCCGCGTAGGAATGGGGCTGTTGGGACGCATTTTCAACGGCTTGGGGGAGCCTATTGATGGATATGGGAACATCTTCTCCTCAACCTGTCTTGATGTGAATGGTCTGCCAATCAATCCTTACGCCCGTACCTATCCGCGAGACTTTATTCAAACCGGTGTCTCAGCCATTGACGGTATGAATACCCTGATTCGGGGGCAGAAGTTGCCGATCTTCTCCGGGAATGGCCTGCCGCATAACCGGCTTGCCGCCCAAATCGTGCGGCAAGCCAAGATTCTTAACGCTAACGAGCCGTTTGTCGTGGTGTTCTGCGCCATGGGGGTTAAGTATGATGTGGCGCGTTTCTTCCTTGACGATTTCGAGAAGACCGGCGTGCTGGCAAACGTCGTTGTATTCCTATCGCTGGCGGATGCGCCGTCGCTGGAACGCTTGGTCGCGCCGAAATGCGCCCTGACTGCGGCGGAATACCTCGCTTACCAGAAAAACATGCACGTATTGGTCGTTATGACTGACATGACCAACTACTGTGAGGCACTGCGCGAGGTATCTTCAATTAGGGGTGAGGTGCCGAGCCGTAAGGGGTATCCGGGGTATCTCTATTCTGACCTCGCGTCGCTTTATGAACGCGCCGGAAAGATTAGCGGGTCGAGCGGGTCGATTACGCAGATTCCGATTCTTACCATGCCGAATGATGATATAAGCCATCCGATTCCTGACCTGTCGGGGTATATCACCGAGGGGCAGATCGTGCTTGACCGCGAGTTGGCTCAGCGCGGCGTGTATCCACCAGTGGCTGGTCTGCCGAGTCTGTCGCGTCTGATGAAAGACGGGATCGGGCCGGGCATGACGCGGGATGATCACAAGGATGTGTCCAGCCAGCTCTTCGCGGCCTACTCAAAGGTTAAGCAGGTGCGTAACCTTGCGTCGATTATCGGGGAGGAGGAGCTTTCCGAGACGGATAAGCAGTATCTGCGCTTTGGCGAGAAGTTTGAGCAGAAGTTTTTATCCCAAGGCGATTTTGAGAACCGAGACATTGAGCGTACTCTGAACATTGGCTGGGAAATACTCACTGAGATACCACGCGAAGAACTCCTGCGTATCAAGCAGGAACTCATCAAAAAGTACCTTGACCCGATTCTGGCGCTCAAGGAGAAGTCAGAGAATATGAACAATATGGCTAGTAACCTACGGATGGTGGGTTAGGTATGGCGCGAGAAAGCATTGCTCCTACCAAGAGCAATCTAATCAGGACCAAGGAGCGGCTTGCTACTGCTGAGGAAGGTTATGATCTGCTTGAGCAGAAGCGGGAAATTCTTGTGATGGAGCTTATGCAGAAGGTGGAGTCGGTGAAGCTGCTGGAAGGGGACATGAACGCACAGGTTGCCGTCGCGTATCCGGCGCTCAGGCGCATGCTTCTTGTGGTGGGACGGGAACGGTCTGACCAGCTCTCCCGTGATATTAGATACCGGTTCGAGTTACATGAGAAAAGGGTGACCGCTGCGGGTATGAGTCTCTCCAGCCTTGAGATCACCATGCCTAATGTGGAGTTGAAGTATTCCATTGCAAATTCATTTGCGGAATGTGATGAAACAGTATTAGAATTCTTTAAGTTGCTAAAAATCGTAACTGAGTTGGCGGCAGTACGGACGATTACTTGGCGTTTGGCGCGAGAGGTTCGTAAAACCCAGCGACGGGTGAACGCGCTTGAAAAAATGGTAATCCCAACCGCTAGAGAAACAAAAGTTTATATCGAATCGGCTCTGGAAGAGCGGGACAGGGATGCCTTCTTTACCAGTAAGCTCCTGAAAAGGAAAGCTAACAAGGAGTGAAGCTATGATCAAGCCATTGTTTTCTAACATTATTGTTGCGGTTACCGGTTCCGACGCTTCTGTACTGGCGGCGAAATATGCCATTGTTATGGCTAAAATGTACCGTTGCCGTCTTACAGCCGTGTATGTCGTTGATACCGCCACGATCCGGCAACTTACCCTGAGTAAAATCTTCATCCAAGACGAAGGTAATGAGTATGCCAACAGCCTCAGGGCTAATGGCGAGCGTTACCTCGTATTTGTCGAGGAACTGGCGCGTACTAAGGGCGTTAAGATCGAGCGGGCGATACGCAGCGGCGCAGTGTATACGGAAATTCTGACGCTGGCGGATGAAAAAAAAGCTGATCTCATCATCTTGGGCGGATGGGAGAAAGACCGGAGCGCTCGGGACATCATTTCTCACTCCCATCGGGAGATTATGAATAACGCCAAGTGTTCGGTAATGTTGGTCAAAGAGCCAAACATAGATCAAATTTTTAGGCAAGCCTGAACAGAGAGGCATGGAATGAGAATAGCGATTGTGAGTGCTACGGCGCGACGGACAGGGATTCCCGATTATGTAAAAGCCTTGCAAAAAGGCATGGAGGCTATGGGTCACCGTGTTGACGTGATTGATGCATGGACTGAGGATGGGTTTCGTCTGCCGGGCTACGAATATGTTGTGGTATGCGCCGAGTCCATATCCCTGTTCGGTGGAAAGATGCCGGAGGCTTTGCCGAAGATACTTGCCACAGGGAGCGGGCTCTCAGGCAAGAAGAGCGCGGCTTTTCTCAAGAAGACCGGACCCTTCACCGGTAGGGCTTTTTCTAACCTGATGAAAGCCATGGAAAAAGAAGGCATGATGGTCAACTGGAGCGATATCATTCTCTCGGAAACCCAGTCTGAGGCGCTGGGTAAGCATATTGGGGCCTGACGCGCTGGCATTGTGGAAAACTATTACCGGCTTCTCGGCATCAATGAGACTTCCTCCCCGTATGAGATAAAAAAAGCGTTTCGTGAGCGGGCAAAACAGTTGCATCCCGACATTGCTGGTAACGCCGCAACAGGCGAAATGCGACGGCTACTCACCGCTTATGAAGTGCTTTCCAATCCAGACCGGCGCCACGAATACGACCGCGCCTTTAGCCGTATCTTTAAGAAGGGGGATTTCGATTACCGGACTTTCTTGCAGGAACACGATGATCCGGCAAGTCAGGCTAAACTCATGATCTTCGACCTTATGCACCTTGAGGAGGAACGCGCCCTGGAGATATGGCGGAGACAGGGCGGCTTGGGTTTTCCCCTGCAAAAGTATTTGGATCAGGAAGACTGGATGGACTGTACTTTTCTGCTGGCTGAGGAACTGGAAAAACGACAGTGTTACTACGAGGCGTTCATGCTTCTGGTGGACATTGTGCGGGAGGAGCGCCGCCGGCCATACTTCCGGCACTTCATTATTGAGGTGGAGGCAGTTTTGAAGGAGTTGGTTCGTTTGCGGCTCAAATCATCGCTGGACGAGAAAACGTATATCCTCTGTATGGAAAACCTGCTTGATTTGGGCTTTTCCTCGCGTGATGAGGCCCGTTGGCTCCGTTCTATGGCGGAAAGCCTTGTTAAGTTGGGTGAACTTAAGTCAGCCCAGGGTGTATTTCGGGAAGCCTTGCGGCGCGATCCCCGTCTCCCCAATACAGCGCGACTCCGGCGCAAGCTGCAGGTCTGAGATACGGAAAACAAGGAAGGCATATAATGATTCGTCTAAAAAACGCAAAACAAATTGAAGGTATCCGCTCATCGTGTCATATGTTGAGCGCCATGTACCGGGAACTGCTCCCTCTGGTGAAGCCGGGTGTTGAAACCCTTGAAATCGACCACTGGACGCGGAACTGGATCAAGAAGTCAGGCGGCAAACCCGTGTTTCTGGGCTATGGTCCCAAGAAAAACCCCTTCCCAGCCGCTATCTGCATCTCCATCAACAACGAGGTGATTCACGGCATCCCGTCCAAGCGCCGTATCCGGGAAGGCGACCTCGTTTCGCTGGACTGCGGTATTGATCTGGACGGGTATGTCAGCGATCAGGCTATCAGCATCGAGGTGGGTAAGGTGAGCAGCGAGGTTCACCAACTCAATGTGGTTACGCGGGAGTGTCTGTACAAGGGCATTGAGGCGGTGAAGGCTGGCGAGCGGCTTCTCCAAATTGCGCGGGCTGTGGAGGGACACGCGCTGGCCCATGGTTACGGAGTAGTGCGCGAGTACTGCGGACACGGGGTTGGCCTGAGCCTTCACGAGGACCCGCAGGTCTCCAACTACCCGCACGGGCCAAACCCCCGCATGAACAACGGCTTGGTGATCGCCATCGAACCTATGATCAACATGGGCAAGGCCGACATCAGGGTGCTGGACGACGACTGGACCGTTGTTACCGCCGATGATCGGGTTTCCGCGCACTGGGAACACACCGTGGCGATCTTTGACGGACAGACGGAGATACTCACCGAAAGGCTTGACCTGTGATAAAAATTGGTTCCCAAAAACAGAATTCTGCGTATACATCTGTAACTATTTGGAAAAATTTTTATTATTATAGATATAGCTTAGTTAAAAAGCGTAAAAATCTGAATAAACCGCGGTTCAAAACAGATTTTGTAACAAATCTGACTAACTATTGAAACACTTTGTCATCAAGTGTTTCTATTTTTCTCATAAGAAGGAGCGTATGCTATGAGTCTTTTAAAAAAGTTGTCCTCAAAGAACTTTTTATTCTTCAATTTAGTGTTGGTGGGAGTGATTTTCGGTTTTGCGCTCGCCTGTTTCTCGTTTTTTGGTCCGACGGCAAAGTTGGGAAAGGTCGTTCAGGCGGAACAGAATCAGGTGATGATTCCTGAAAGCGCCTTGGCTGTGGCGGAAAGCCTCCAGACCACGATCCAAACCGTGTCCGCAAAGGTGGTTCCCTCGGTGGTCGAGATTGACACGGTGTCTGTGGTTCAGCGGCAGAGCCAGAACTACAACGGTATTCCGTGGGAGTTCTTCTTTGGCCCGCAGGATGGTCAGGGACAGAGCGAGTATCGCTCACAGGGACTGGGTTCCGGCATCATAGTCCGAAAGGATCGGGACACCTACTATGTGCTAACCAACAACCATGTGGTGGAAGATGTTACCGAGATTACCATAAAGACCAATGACGGTAAGGAATCTCCAGCAATGCTGGTCGGCACGGATGAACGCAAAGACTTGGCCATGGTTTCCTTCAAGAGCAACGACAGCTATCCGCTGGCGGTACTGGGCGATTCGGATGCGGTGAAAGTTGGAGACTGGGCTATTGCGGTGGGCAA
>JAITFA010000104.1 GCA_031281685.1 Treponema sp.
ATGTTTGTGTCATGGTCTGGGAAGCGCATAAACCGCACGACGCGACAATGACTACATTCTTTGGTTATTATAAAGATGACGGTTTTGTTAAGGCAAAAAAGCTGGGGCGTATCGACAAGGTTAACAAATGGCAAAGCATTGAAGACGTGTGGCTGAGACTTTATCGTGAGCGTGAGACTAGGGAAGGGTTAAGTGTCAAAAAAGCCGTCACATGGGACGATGAATGGCTTTGCGAAACGTATATGGAAACGGATTATTCCGTATTGACGCGGGACGATTTTCAGGAAACGGTGAATAATTATCTGGCGTATTTAGTGAAATCAAGACAATAGCATGAAAACCATAGAAGATTTATTTGATATAAAATACGGAATCAACCTCGAACTTAACGCATGTGAAATAACGAGGGATAAAGACGGGATAAATTTTGTCGCAAGAACAGCGGAAAATAACGGAGTTGTCGCCAAAGTAAAACCCATTGCCCATAAAACACCGCAACCCGCTGGAGTATTGACCTGCGCCGGCGGGGGCAGCGTGTTATCGACATTTGTCCAGACTGAGCCGTTTTACAGCGGACGGGATTTATATATTCTTGCTCCTAAAAACGAAATGCGGTTGGAAGAAAAATTGTTTTATTGCCATTGTATCAAGATGAACGCTTACCGCTACCGCTATGGCAGACAGGCAAACAAGACGCTCAAAGATATAAAATTGCCGGAATTACCCGGTTGGTTGAAAACATATACAATAGATTACTCACGAATTGAAATCGGGATTGAACAGAAAGAAATGCCGCTTGATGTTTCAAAGTGGAAAGAGTTTAAGATAAATGATTTGTTTGAAGTAAGGGGAACAATAACGACAAAGATAGAGTATCTTGTATCGCGGGGCCATGGAAATTATCCTTATGTAACAACTCAGTCGTCTCATAACGGCGTGGAAGGCTTCTACAATTATTATACGGAAGAAGGCAATGTACTGGTTATTGACAGCGCTGTAGCGGGTTTCTGCTCATATCAGGGGCGTGATTTTTCGGCAAGCGATCATGTCGAGAAACTTATTCCGCGCTTCGCCTGCAATACATACATAGGGCTTTTTATAGTTACCATAATCAACCTTGATAATTACCGGTATAATTACGGCAGAAAACGCAATCAGAAAAAGATAAAAGACTCTGTTGTTAAATTACCTGCCGATGCAAACGGTAATCCAGACTGGCAATTTATGGAAAATTATATAAAGGCATTGCCATATTCTGATAAAATATGAAATGCCTCCCCGCCGAAAAATCGCGCGTTAGCCATAGCGTGCAGTCATAGACTGCACGCTATAACCCGCGCTGAAAGCACATTATGGCGTCTAATGCGAGATACGCGCGCGTTTATTCATGTCCGCTCATTTTTACGATAGTCGATTACCGCCGCTGTTATTGCGGCGGTAACTTCAGGGCTTATTGTTTCATTTGCGCTTTTTGGCGCTTCTGTTTTGAGCGGTTTAGGCTGCGCGTCTTGATCCAGTCCTAATTTGTGAATCAGCTTTCCAAGCAGATCAATACAAATGATCATGATCCACAGAAAAACGAAAACAACAGCCATGCCAAGCAGGGTGAGTATCATGCTTTGCTGAAACATTTCCATGATAGTCATGCTGGCTCCTTAATGCTGCCTTGTTCAAAGCGGCACAAAATATTGTGGAAGTCCTGAGCGCTTTTTGCCTCCTGTATTTCTGAAAGCATCTGGGGATCAAGCAGTTTTAACAGCTTGCTCAGAAAAGTAAGATGCTTTTCACGGTGATCACAGCTCATCAGGACCATGAAAATATAGTGTACGGTTTCCTTCATTTCCGTATCGTATTCGATGCCTGCGCGGGAAATGCCAACCACGCCAACAATGCCGTTGAGCGTATGGCAATAGCCATGCGGTATTGCGATGCCCGGCGCAACCGCAGTGTTCATTTGGCTTTCCCGCGTTGTTATTGCTTCAAGCAGGTCCTGATGATTAAGTTCAGGGTGCTGGGCAGTAATTGTCGCGACCAGTTCCTCAAAAACTTCGTCTTTTGTTTCGCTTTCAAGGTTCAGCTTGATGTGCTGTACATCGAAGATTTCACTCAACATTATTCCTTTACCTCCTTATGACTTGACCGATACTCAAGATACAGTTGAACGGGCATTACAAATAGGCCGATGATGCCGCTTATGCCCAGCCCAGACGCCAGAATTGCTTGACCAAATGAGTAAACAATCGCAATAGAATGCTGCGCGATTCCAAGAATAATACCAATGGCAAAAGCCACCAGTAACGATACTCCAAAGAGTTTCCAAAAGAGAGACCAAAATTTGTCCATGGCAAAACCTCCTTATCCCTAATCAAGATTGGGATTCCGGTGAATTGGCTGATTGTTTTGATGTTTTCTATAAAAACACCACAATCATCCAATATAAAACTGCAGAAAGCTCCAACAACAAGCGGCATCAGAAAGCTGAAGATAAATCCTTCAGGCGACGCTTGCAAGAGGAAATTAAAATGGGTGCGGAGAAAAGAGCGGTATCAAATTCGGAGTTTCAGGAGGATTTTATTTTTTAATACGCTGTAATGTATTCGCATACTCGTGATGAATGACGATTGAGAACAGATCGGCATGATTAAGAGGGAGGCGGCGCGCTGAAAGCTCATGCACAAGAGGGAAAAGCGGACTCGGCCTAATTTGATAAACATTGACGACGACGCTTCCGCCGGATCCTGCATCAAGAAGTTTTCCATAGGGTCGAAAATGGTGTCCTGTATGTTTTCTATTTCGGATTGTACAGTCTGATAAGGTATCAGCGCGGCGAATGAAAACGTTCCCAATATGGAAACGGCGGTGTAAATCATGAGGATGAGAGAAAGCAGTCTTCTTCGCGCAAACCAAAGCATATCCATACGCATACCATAAAATAAGATTTTTAGCAAGCGGGTGTTTAGGTCCGCTTACGTTTAAGCTGAATAGCTTGAGCTTACCCTATGGCGCAAAAGCGTGTCAAGCGGTTTTTGCAAAAAACATATCCTCTGGCAAAGAATGACGGCGAGTTGAGACCGCCACACCTTATCGCATTGCTCGCGTATGAGACATTTGTCCCGAAGAAAGCGTTCCGCGTGGCACAGCGGCTTGAAATCCATTATGCGCTTTGCAGGAATGGGTCGGGCGTTGGCAAGAGCGGCTCATTCTGCGGCAAGAGCGGGTCGGGCGTTGGCAGTAACAGTGTGGGCGTTGGCAAGAGCGGCTCATTCTGCGGCAAGAATGGGTCGGAAGTTGGCAAGGGCGGTTGGCTCAACATTGCTGAGGTTGAACGCTTCGTGTTGTGAAGGCAGGGTTTGGGAACGAGAAAGGATGATAGAATGTTGCCGCGATCTCTCTCTTTTTTCTTGCTTCCTTATGGAAAAGAGTGTTAAAATGTGTGTGGAAATCGTTTTCAAGGTTTCCAACACTATTTTAGGAGGACATTATGTCTTTGAAAAGAATCGTTTTTGTAGCTTCCTGCCTGCTTTTGGCGGCGGGAATGGTCTTTGCCAGTGGCGCGCAGTCAGGAACAAGCGCCGCTCCAGCAACTAGCGGCGGTAAGCCGGTATTGGTCATTGGGATGGAGTCAAACTCCTTTATCACAGATTACAAGAACAACTACTTAACCAAGTATCTTGAAAATCTGCACAACATCGAAATCCAGTTCTATATGCTGCCGGAAGCTCCAGCGGACATCAGAACTAAGGTATCGCTCATGGTTGCGTCTAATGACCTGCCCGACATTATCATCACCGACGATCTCACGGCGGAGTCAATTTTCGACTATGGGAGCAAGGGCGCGTTTATTCAGCTCGATAAGTACCTCGCCAGCCCGACCACTGCCCCGAACTTTTACAAAATACCTGAGGACGACCGCCAGGACTACCTGCGGTTCATCACTGCCTCAGACGGGCATATCTATAACCTCGCCCGTTATGAGCCTGAGACCTGGAACTTGACGCCAAGCCGCCAGTACATCAACAAGGCGTGGCTCGATAAGCTGGGCTTGCCCGTTCCGTCCACCACTGAAGAGTTCCGGCAGACTCTCATCGCCTTCCGCGACCGCGATCCTAACGGCAATGGCCGCAAGGACGAAATCGGCATCACTGGCTGGTTCAGAGCTACTTACGGCGAGAATCCGGTACTGGCGCTTATGAATTCGTTCATTTTCTGCGGCGGCTTAAACGGTCTTGCGCTTGACGACAGCGGCGCTAAGGTTATCGCGCCCTTTACTGAGGCGAATTACCGCAAGGGCTTGCAGTATATGAACACCCTGTTTAAGGATGGAACCCTGTCGCCGTCGGTATTCACCAATGACCAGCAGCAGTACCGCGCTGATTTGAATAACAATCCTCCGGTTGTGGGCTTTGCCACTGCGGGAAGCATCAGCAACTGGCCCCAGGCGTCTATTGATAGTAACGCCAACTTCGCTGAAATGAGGATGATCCCTCCGTTCAAAGGTCCTGACGGTTTTGCCTATAGTCCCTACCTCGGCTTTGTTCCGAACAACTCCACGTTTATCACGTCCAAAGCGCGGGATAAAGACCTTGCCTTCAAAGTGATGGATTCCATGCTTGACAACACAATCTCCATCATTCAGCGTTTTGGCGAGGAAGGCGTTGACTGGTCGCGGAAACCTGAAGACCTTGCCAAAGACAGCAATGCTTATGTTGCTATGGGTATCTATCCGTCCTTGTCCATTGTTGAAATAACCGACATCTGGAATGCGCCCTCCAACAAGTTCTGGCATAATCAGGGACCGCGCTATGCTTCCATGCAGCAGGGCAATACCCGCGGCAGTCTCATGGCGCCCTATAAGCCGGACTCCTACGCGGCAATGGTCAATGGGTACAACTATCAGTACAACCTCGAAGCCCATCCCAAGCACATCTTGCCGTCGCCGTTGAAGTATACAGCCAGTGAAAGCGAGCGGAACGTTGAGGCTATTGTCAATGTTCAAGACTATGTGCTTCAAGCTGTCGCTGAGTTCATCACTGGCGCACGGGATGTCAATAACGACACAGTGTGGAACAACTACCTGCGCGATCTGAACAACATGGGTCTCCAGACCTGGCTGAGTACAGCTCAGGCTGCTTACGACCGCGTGAAGTAAGAAGAAACGCAACTCATTGGCGCGGAGAGCCGGCGCTTGCTCGCTCTCCGCGCCTTCGCGTGAGACTATCTCACTACTATCTAAGGAAGGAAAGGATATGCAGACAACAGCATTAACGCCGGAACTCAAGGCGCGGCTGCGCGAGCGGCTCAAGCTCAATATAAAGGCGCGGTGGCAGATATACCTCTTGTTGGTACTGCCAATCACCTATCTGCTGGTTTTCGCCTATGGGCCTATGGGCGGACTGGTCATTGCTTTCAAGAAGTACAACTTTTCTCTCGGCATCTTCGGCAGTCCCTGGGTCGGCTTTGACAATTTCAGGCGCTTCTTTCAGTCGTACCGTTTCAGTCAGGTCTTAACCAATACTCTGACGCTCTCCTTCTACAGCCTGCTCGTTACCTTCCCGCTCCCCATCATCTTCGCGCTTTTTCTTAACGCCTTGCCCTTCAAGCCCTACCAGAAGCTCATCCAGACAGTTACCTACATTCCCTACTTTATCTCTACTGTGGTCATGGTCGGTCTTATCTTTCAGGTGCTGAATAATCGCAATGGGCTATACGGAAGCCTTTTCATGTTCCTCACCAGCGCCATGCCGCCCGACCTCTTTGCCGACGGCGCGAACTTCAAGCATATCTATGTGTGGTCAGGCGTGTGGCAAGGCACGGGTTACGGGTCGATCATCTACTTTGCGGCTCTGGCCAATGTTGATCCCACGCTCCACGAAGCCGCGTTGGTGGACGGCGCGACGCGCTTTCAACGGGTGTTATATGTTGACATTCCCTGCATCATGCCAACGGCGAGCATCATGCTGATTCTCGCGGTCGGCGGTATTATGAACGTTGCCTTTGAGAAAACCCTGCTCATGCAGAACAGTCTTAACCTCAACTACAGTGAGGTGATATCGACGTATGTGTATAAAGTGGGACTTGCCGCTGGTGTAAATGACTTTTCGCTATCTGCGGCTATCGGTATGTTCAATTCAGTGATCAACTTTTTGTTGCTGGTAGTAGCGAACTGGGGCAGCAAGCGGCTCAACGGCAGCGGCATTTTCTAACGGAGGGACGTATGGCACTTAACCTGAAAAAAACCACCATGAGCGACCGTATTTTTTACACTCTCATCTTTATCTTTCTGACGCTGTTCTTCCTCATCGTGCTGTATCCGTGCATTTTCGTACTATCAGCGTCATTCTCCTCTGGGACTGCGGTGCAGTCCGGGCGTGTGGTACTGCTGCCTGTTGATCTGAGTCTCGAAGGCTACCGTACTGTGTTCAACACAACAACGGTGTGGCTGGGCTTCCGCAACTCGCTCTTTTATACAGTGGCGGGTACCTTAATCAACATCGTTATGACCATGACAACAGCGTACTGCTTGTCCCGTTCCGACCTTCCCGGACGGAACATCTTTATGCTTATGTTTACCTTCACGATGTTCTTCAACGGCGGCATGATCCCCAGCTATATGCTGATTCGCAACCTCGGTATGCTCAACACGCCGTGGGCGCTCCTGATCCCCGGTTCAATCGGCGTCTATAACATGATCATTGCCAAGACCTTTATCCAGAACAGTATTCCCGGTGAGATGCTGGACGCCGCGAAGATCGACGGCTGTAGCGACATTGGCTACTACCTGCGAATCGTGCTGCCGCTGTCGCAGGCGATCATTGCCGTGCTGGTCTTGTTCTACGGCGTGGGGCATTGGAACGCCTATTTCAACGCGATGATCTATCTAAACAACAAGAGCATCTATCCACTGACGATTTTCCTGCGCGAGATACTCATGTCAACCCAGATCGACCCGTCTACGGTGTCTGATCCTGAGATGCAGATGCGTCTTGCCGAGGCTGCGGCGGTGATCAAGTATTCGCTCATTGTGGTTACTCTGGTGCCAGTGATTGCGATCTATCCCTTTGTGCAGAAATATTTTATAAAGGGCGTAATGATCGGCTCAGTCAAGGGCTAAGGAGTAATAGTATATATGGAAGAACTGCTCAACATTGGTATTATTGGGCTGGGAGGGCGTGGCCTCAACCTGCTTGAGGTATGCGTCCTGCCCCGCAAAAACATCAAGGTACTCGCGGTCTGTGATTTGTATGAGGATCGCAGGCTTGCCGCTGCTGAAAGCGTAGTCAAGGCGGGGCAGCCGCGACCTCTCGTGTGCGCGGATTACCGTCAGGTACTTGATCAGGAGATAGACGCGGTACTGATAACTACGGGATGGACGCCGCATATTGACCTTGCTTGCGAGGCAATGTACGCGGGCAAGTACGTTGCCTGCGAGGTTGGCGCATCCTATTCTATCGAGGATTGCTGGCGGCTCGTGCGTGTTCATGAGGATACCGGCACTCACTGCATGATGCTGGAAAACTGCTGCTACGGGCGTTACGAGCTTATGGTGCTGAACATGGTGCGTCAGGGGCTTTTCGGTGAAGTGGTACATTGCCAGGGAGGTTATCGCCACGACCTGCGCGACGAGGTTGCTCATGGCCGTGAGAACCGGCATTACCGCTTCAACAATTACCTTCACCGCAACTGCGAAAACTATCCCACGCATGAGCTGGGACCAATCGCGCAGGTGCTGAACATTAACCGGGGAAACCGTCTGCTGACGCTGAACTCTGTCTCGTCAAAGGCGGCTGGCCTGAGAGAATACCTTGTTGCCGAGCAAGGTCCTAACGGTAAGGATGCGGGTTTGAAGTTTGCCCAGGGGGATGTGGTAACGACCATCATCAAGTGTGCGCATGGTGAGACTATTTCCCTCACGCTGGACACGACCCTGCCCCGCTACTATTCTCGCGGCTTTCAAGTTCAGGGTACCCGCGCCATGTTCTGCGAAGATAACCGGACCCTGTTTCTGGACGGCGAACACAACAAGTTTGAATTCAGGAGCCGGGAGCTTTGGGGTAACGCGGAAACCTACCTTAATCGTTACGAACATCCGATCTGGCAAGAGTACCTTAAAGCGGGTATCAAAGGCGGACATGACGGCATGGATTGGCTGGAGTTCGACGCCTTTTTTCAGGCCGTGATTGATAACACTCCGGCGCCCATTGACGTATACGACATGGCTACATGGATGAGCGTGTCAGCCCTCTCAGAGGCGTCCATTGCCCAAGCCGGCGCTCCGGTTTCGTTCCCGGACTTCACCAACGGCAAGTGGATTAGCCGCAAGCCACTGTAAAACGTTTCACATAGCTTTGCGGGTACTGCAAGGGGCAATAGCAACGCGCTACCCGCAAACAACAAAACCATGCTACCTGTTCCTTGCATGGGTTTTTCTTCCGGCAAGATTCTGCCCTGACCCTTACCATTCCCGGGCTTTGAACCATTCGGGACGTGGAGCAAGCCGTACCGCGTCGCCAGACTGCTCGATAACATAGAGGCCCAACTCGTCCGCGAAGTCTTTTGCGTCGCGGTCTATCATAAGTCCCGCCATACCTCCCAGCAGTTTCTTCCCCTTGTACTGATCCGGCGGGTATTTCTTTATCTGTTCCAACCGTTTTACGTGATATTCCACGTTTTTTTTCTTCAAATGGGTCTTTACCTCTATAGCCATCGCATACTCGCCGTTAAGGAGGGTTATGTCTATGTCGCCAAGGGGTTCGTTTTTCTCGTTGAACAGGGGTAGATACGGGTAGAGCCGCTGGAACTCGTAGTCAAAGCCGTCAAAGTGCCTCCACAGGCCGGAACCAAAAAAGCACTGCGCCACTTCCCCAAGACGGTTGCTGATACCACCGACCTCCTTTGAAAGTTCCCTGACCATCCGACTGGTTTTCTCTACTTCCCGGCTGGCTTTCTCTACTTCCCGAGTGGTTTTCTCTAATTGCCGGTCGGTCGCTTTTAATTGCTGGTCAACCTCCTCACGGGATTTCTGTAACTGCCGCTCGGTTTTCTCATGGGATTCCAGAAATAGCCGCTCGGTCTCCTCACGGGACTTCTGTAACTGCCGCTCAGTCTCTTTCTGATATTCCTTCATCTCCATCAGCGCGGCCCAAACATCTTCAAAGGACAGACCCCGCCGCGGCTCGTGGATTGCATTTTCCGACATACTCTCTCCTGTCGTCAATGGAGCGCCTTCACGGGATGTTGTGCAGTTTTGGGTGTTCAGGACGCATCTTGGAGGCGCAAAGGCGCTGTGTATGTAAGCTGGTGAACTTCGCTTTACCCCACGATGTCATCGTTGTACAGGGTGTTTCCCGGTGGAGACTTCCGCGATGTAGTCGGACTTCTTTCGTGAGGAACTTGTACTTAATAACTGTCCTCTGCCTTTTCTATGGCATCCACGCTTTCTTGAATCAACAGGAGCATCTGTTCACTGTCGCTCATGGAGACCGTCGATTGCTGGAGCATCTTCTCCATGGTGGCG
>JAITFA010000134.1 GCA_031281685.1 Treponema sp.
AAGAGTCCTTGATCTCTTGGAAAAAACTCTTTGATCTTTTTGGAAAGAGTCCTTGATCTCTTGGAAAAAACTCTTTGATCTTTTTGGAAAGAGTCCTTGATCTCTTTTGAAAAGAGTCCTTGATCTCTTTTGAAAAGATGGGTGTTCAAACCGGCGGCGCGCTTAGGCGAGCAGAGAACGGTGCGTAAGGCAACGTAAAAGCCTGCGCCTAATCATCACGGTCTTTACAAGCGTCAGGAACAAGCGTATCTTCATATTATGAGAATAGTTAATCGTTCTTACCAATCCAGCAATGTGGCTTTAATCCTTATTGGCATCAATGTCGCGGTGTTTGCTCTGCAACAGCTTGTCCCAATGAGTAGTACCTATCTTGCCATGAACCCTCTGGCGGTAATCGGCAACAAATGGGTATGGCAGGTGTTTACCTATATGTTTGCTCACGGCAGTATCAGTCACCTCTTGTTTAATATGCTTGCCCTGTTCATGTTCGGGACTCAGGTTGAACGGTACATGGGAAGCGCTGAGTTTCTCTGCTTTTACCTGATTACCGGCTTTCTCGCCGGGGCTTTTTCCCTTGGGGTGTACTGCCTCACCTTCTCGTACAGAGTCTGGCTTCTGGGCGCGTCTGGCGCTATCTTCGCGGTACAACTTGCCTACGCCACGTTTTTTCCCAACGCCGTGATCGCCATCTGGGGAATTCTGCCTCTGCGCGCGCCGGTTATGGTACTGGTTTTCACTGTTATTGAGCTGGCGTCTTTATTCTTTGGGTTCCAGAGCAGCGTAGCTCATTTAACGCACCTTGCGGGCTTTGCCTTTGGCTGGCTGTATCTGCTCATCCGCTTCAGGCAAAACCCCTGGCGGGCGCTCACGGGCAGGTGAATCTACGACAGAATCTGCTCATCAATAGGTTTGCCGCCGGGAACCATCGGCAATACGCGCTCGTCCTTGTCGATGTGGGCGTCAATGACAGCGGCGCGGCTCGCGGCAAGCTCTTTCATGCTAGCCTCAAGCGCGGCAATGAAGGTGGCTTCGGTGTCAGCGCGGAAGCCGGCAATGTTGTACGCGGAAGCCAGCTTCACGAAATCAGGCGGACGGTCAAGGTCGGTTTCCGAGTAGCGGCTTCCGTAAAAAATGGTCTGCCACTGTCGTACCATGCCGAGAACCTCGTTGCTGAACACAACCACCAGCACGGGCAGGTGATAGGCGCTCACGGTTCCCAGTTCAGCGCAGTTCATGCGGAAACAGCCGTCGCCGGTGAAAAGCGCGACCGGACGCGATGGGTTGGCGACTTTTGCGCCCAGCGCCGCGCCCAGCCCAAAGCCCATGGTTCCCAGTCCGCCGGAAGTAAGGAAGGAACGCGGCTTTGAGAAGGGGTAGAACTGCGCTGTCCACATCTGATGCTGCCCAACGTCGGTAACAATAATAGCGTCATTGTCGAGTGTTCCGAGCGCCTTTGCCGTTTCTTTGATGATAAAACGAGGGTGGAGCGCGGTTTTCCGGTGATGGTCGTGGGGAACCTTGGTTTTCCATGTGCTGATATCGTCGTTCCACTCGGTCTTGATGTCCGCCGGGAGCTTTTCAAGCACATGGCGCAGGGTATCGCGGATATTCCCGATGACCGAAACCTCGACTTGGATGTTCTTGTTAATCTCAGCCGGATCAATGTCGAAGTGCAAGACCTTTGCCTTACTGGCAAACGTGTCGGGACTACTGGTAACGCGGTCGGAGAAACGCGCGCCGATTGCTATCAAGAGGTCGGCTTTTTGTATGGCTTTGTTGGACGCCACGCTTCCGTGCATACCGACCATGCCGGTATAGAGCGGGTGTTCATGCGGCATGGCTCCCAACCCCATGAGGCTGAGGCTCACCGGCGCGCCCAAGCGCTCGGCAAGCGCGACCAGTTCGGCGGATGCGCCGGAAATGATCACACCGCCGCCCGCGTAAATCGTTGGCCGTTTTGCTTTGACCAGCAAGCTGACAGCACGGTCAATGTCAGACTCGGTAAAGGTCTGCCGCAGACTTCGCTGGGACAGGCGCCATGCCCGCGCGCCCTGAATTGGGAGTGACGCCAGCGTTCCCATCGGAGGCATTTCCGCCTCAAGAGCGCTGATGTCTGCGGGGATGTCGATAAGCACTGGTCCGGGACGACCGCTAACGGCCACGATAAAAGCCTCACGGACGATTTCGGCCAGGTCTTCGATGTTTTTTACGATCCAGTTATGCTTGACAATGGGCATGGTGATGCCGGCGGTGTCTACTTCCTGAAAACTGTCTTTGCCCAAGAGTGACCTGCCGACATTGCCCGTGATTGCCACTAGCGGAACTGAATCCATGTAGGCTGTGGCAATGCCGGTTACGAGGTTAGTCGCGCCCGGTCCTGATGTGGCAAGGCAGACTCCCACCTTGCCGCTTGAGCGGGCATAGCCATCGGCGGCGTGCGCCGCGTGTTGCTCATGGCTTACCAGAATATGCCTAATCCGGTCGCGGCACTGGTACAACTCGTCATAAATATTCAGCACCTTGCCGCCCGGATACCCGAACACTGTGTCCACGCCCTGTTCAATCAGGGCTTCAATCAAGATTCTTGCTCCTGTATGTCGCATAATGGCGTTACTATACAAGGAGGGAGGGGCTTATTGCTAGACCTGATTCAGACATGAAAGAGAGTTTGCTCAAGCGCAAAGGTTGTGAGACGTTTCGTCAGGTATGCTCATCACATTTTGAGCTTTTCAAGCAGGAATTCCTTGAACTTCAGCGCGGATTCGCAATTGGCTTCCAGGTTTAGCGCGGATTCACAGTCCGCGAGCGCCTGAAGCAGGTCGCCGATATGATAGTAGGCTTGGCCGCGGCGATACAGGCAGAAAGGCTGATAGGCATTTATGGTAAGCGAGAGAGTGAAATCGTCAATGGCTTCGGGGAACCGCTGTAATATAGCCTTCACAATTCCCCGGTAATAGGAGGACTTGTAGGAGCTGGGATCCAGTTCCAGAGCCTGAGTAAAGTCGGTGATAGCATCCTCGTAGTGGGAACGGGCAAAGTTTGCCATGCCCCGATGTTTATAAATGAGGGAACAGACTGTGTTATCAGGGCGCAGCTCAAGGATGCGGGTGTAAAACGCAATAGCCTGATCAAACTGATTCCGGTTATGGGCATAGAGCGCATTGAGCAGAAGCTCGTCGATGGATGCCCGAGAGGAGTGTATGGTTGGGAGTTGCGGATCGCTGTGTTCATAGCCTGTGCGAATGTTTGCGAGGATTTCTTCGGTAAACAAAAACTTGTCAGTAGATTCCTCGACTTTCTTAAAGAAAGAACCTCGCCGCTTACCCAGTTCGCCATTGAGCTTACGCTGATGTTCTCTGATTTCCTGAAAGATTGTATCAGCAAGAAAAAGGTTGGCGTTGAGCGCCGCAATTTTACGCTTCAGAGGTTCGTCAAAAGGCGTAAACTCAGCCTTGTACACTAGCTCATGCTCAACCTCAGCCCAGGCATCCTGCAATATGGTGCGAATCTGCACTTCAACTACGTCAATACCACAGTCCCCCTGTTGTTCTCTGACTCCACCGGGAAGTTTTATCAGCAGATGGGTCGATTCATAGCCGAATTCTTTGAAAGAATAGTTTGATCCCTTGCGCTCAACCTCAACAACTTCAAAGGTTTGTTTTAGGACATCTTCAACAACAAAAATATCCTCAAAAAAGGGACAGATGATCCTGATACCAATCAAGTCGGTTATAAGCGGAACAGAATCGCCTTTTTTAAGCAGTCCGAGGTACTTTTTATAAAAGCTATCGAACTCTTTGACCCTGCCCTTGACAGTAGGGTGGGATTGCATGGAGCTGACCGCTTTTTCTATACTCTGTTCAAGGTCTTTGGTAACTAAAACCCGTGCGGCTAAATATTCATCGTAGGCTTCTTTAAGCTGTTTCTGGTTAGGAAGGTTTATCTTACACATACATTATATGCCTATAAAAAGACTGCCTGAAAAACCATGAGAGATTCTTCAGGCAGTCTGTTTTTACTCAAGCGATGAAATCAACTCTTGCTTACTGCTCGTCAGCGGCAGCAGCGCCAGATGCTCGTCCAGTAGGATACGCATAAGGATAGTTCTCCGGCGCTTGGCGGGAGCTATCCAGATACTGCTGTACCGAGTTGTTACCAAACTGGAGCATATCGGTCCTATTCTGGGTGGACTCACGATCCGAGATGATGTCCCAGATGGACTCATCGTCGATGTCACGCGGTGTATCGGTCTCAAGCACAGCCTGATCGTAGATCACACGGACTTCTTTGAAGTAACCGATGAAGTCTCCGCCGGGGCTACTGGCGTCTTTCTGAACGATGAAACCACCAAAGCGGATAAAGGTCTGGGACTGGGGATAGATTGGATACAGGCGCTGTTCCCGATTCCGAACCGAGCCCACATACTGGGGATTGCTCCAGGTGAGCTTGCCCCAGCCTTCGTGGTTAAGCGTCCCTAGCGGAATGATCTTCTCGTTGCCGAGATTATCAATGAGGATGATGGAAAGCTTGTGGGGGAAGTTCAGGCCATAGACTTCAGCCTGCACTGACTTAATCGTACCCACGTTGTAGATGATACCCTTGCCACCATCGGCGGTTCCGTCCCCATTATCAGTGGGCTTGAAGCGGCTTGCAGGGGCATACGGTGTCTTAGTAGCTTCATCACCCGCTTGGTCAAAACCAGGGATAGGAAATGGAGGAACGATCCGGGCTGAGGAATTATACGCCTCAACCGGAAAATGGATGCGGACGCCCATTACAGTCGTCGCACTACCGTCTGCGCCACCAGTAGCACTCGGAGCTTCCCGAGTGTAGCTCAG
>JAITFA010000156.1 GCA_031281685.1 Treponema sp.
ACGCCCGCCTATTTGAAGCACGCCATCGCCAAACACTGACACATGTATCTCATCGTCCGTCGTAAGGGGAAACACAAGCCCCGCGTTAATATCCACACCACCAACAAGGTTTTCATTTATGCCGCCCAGTAGTACATCAAGTCCTATCGAAGTGAATGGCAGGAAAGACCAATGTACCCCAGCCTTACCACCACCGCCCATCAGTCCATCTCCCCACACCATATAAGGACTAATACCTATATAATTCCTGAACGCATAGGTCTTCTTATTCGCAAAATACGCATCTGATTTAGCTTTCGCCGCTGCTTGCTTCTTCTCTGCTTCAGCTTTCGCCGCTGCTTGCTCCCGTTCCGCTTTAGCCTTTGCCTCTGCCTGCTTCCGCTCTGCTTCAGTCTTTGCCGCATCCTGTCTCCGCTCCTGTTCCATCTGATCCGCGGTCTTCTGACCAGTAAGTACCTTTGCAAGCTCAGGGATGAGTATCAAGCCGTCGGATATGCTTTGATATTCAACCTGACTGCCGGTTACCAGACTGCGTTTCTCCACGTCCAGTATCTCTACAAAGAAGAGTTTGGTGCTTTCCAGATTGCGGACAAGTCCCGCAAGCACATAATTCGCGCTAACCGCGGAGCCTAGCTCACGGATGTTGTCGGGATTGCTCAGGTCAGAGGGCAGCTTGTGTTCTTCAAGCACTTGGGCGATGGTCTGGGTTCTGGGAAACACCGCGTATTTGCCGCTGTTGGCAATGTCTATGGCGAGTATCTGGGCTAAGATTTCAGCGTCCCGCGCCGTGCCTTGGGGCATATCAAAGGGAAACACCGCAAGCCGCGACTTATTCGCGTCGTCCCGCTTGATACCGGCTATCTTCTTTGCCATTTCTGGAATGAGCGCCCTTATGTCCTCAACGCTGGTATACTCACGGTAATCACCGGCGACTTGCCGCAAGGTGTGTACATTAATCACATTGATAATGACAAGGTTGCGGTTGGCGAACTGCTGGGTGTAGCCAGCCGCCACAAAATCGGCTTTGAGATCATTGCCGATGTTCGAGAGGGTGTCAAAATCGATCAAGCCGGAACGCTGGAATTGAGCTTCTTTACTAATCGCGTTGGTAATGCTCGTGCGCGGAACTACGGTAAACACGTTTTGAATCTCAGACCGGTTGCTCAAGAGCATGGCGATAGTCTCGCCGTTTTCAGCCGTGCCGCCGGTGAAGGGCAGTATGGCAAGGCGGGGAAGCTCGCCGCCTGCGCTGCTTCTGTTGCTTGCGCCGCCTGCGCTTGCGTAGCCCGCGCAGAACAGTACGCAGAACCCCGCTATACATCCGATAACTCGTCTCATAAAACACTCCTTAATTCCTGAAAAAAGCGTCCGCTTGTTTTTATAAACAGCGCCGCCTTACTCAAGGCCGCGCTGTAACTCAATTCTGAAAACGTTTCGCTCACTGGCGCAACGCTTGTCCCGTTTCCCTCAAAGGCAAGGGCGACATAGTATTCGCGCAGGTCTTTATCCACCTCATAAGCTGGTTTTCTTACAATGATGGAGATGGTAAATACATACGCGCTGGATTGCGCTGGCGAAGACAGTTGTATTGGAACGCGATGTTCCCCCAGGGCTTGCTGTAAGCCGTTGCGAAGTATCACGTGATCTTCTTCGCTCAGGGGACTTCCGTTAAACTCAAGCGCCGCGTACACACGCGCCGGGGTCTGGCGTTGTGTATCAGGTTCACGCGGGGGAATTGGGCAGAGGACGTATACTGTATAAAGGCGGCGCTTTACCGAATGATAGCGTAGCGGCGTTAGCTGTGAAATCAGATGATCAGTATAGACGGATGAGTTGATCGTATAGCGGTCAATATCGCCGCGCTTGTCTATTATCCCGGTATCTTCTTCATAACCGCTGAAATAGAAACCGTAATAGCTTGCTATCTGCCGGGCGGCGTCTCTCACGGCGTCGTTACGGGCTTCCTGTTCAGAGGCGAATTCTTTCGACACGCCGACAACAGCGCCGGGCGGCGTTTGGAAAACCCACTCAGGCGTACTTGCGCAAGAGCCAGCCAGCAGACCGATAACGCACATGCTTTTGACCCAAAAGTTCCGCATGGTTTACCCGCATACGTTAATCGTAATCTCGCGGCGCGCTTGCTCGTTTTTTTGCAAGCTCGGTGTCCATTGCTTTCAACGCTTGCTCTGCCTGAAACTCCGTGTTTCTGGCTGCTTCGCCCTGACTGGCGCTGATGACTGCGTTCCTGAGTTCCTCAGTGGGATACGATACCAGCACGTAGTAGGTTTTATTTGGGCCTACGCCGCGCTTTATCACCTGCGCGCCGCTGAGAACAAGGTCTGACAACTGGCGGCTGACGCTTGAGAAGAAGTCCGCGCCGTTTGAAGTTCCTGTTACATTGCCGTAATCAACCTGCATATTTTCCACAGAGGTTCTGAGCTGATACGCCAAATCCTGTCTGGCGCGGTTCGTGGCGGCTTGCCATGCCCTCGCCTCGTTATCCATTTGAGCCATGCCCATTCCATGATACCCGTCGGTCGGCGGATTGCTAACCCAGTCAGGACGGGACGCGCAAGCGATCAGGGACAACGCAAACAGGGAAACGATTAATGGTACATACAGCTTTTTCATAAAAGCTCCTCCTTGTTATGGAACAAACGCGGAGCTGTCCACTTATGCGCCGCATAAGAATCCTATGACGCAATTTTAACATTACGCTTAATGACAATCAAGTGAGTCAACAATTACAAAATTGTAAAAGAATCTCACACGGAGGGGAGAACATGTTG
>JAITFA010000060.1 GCA_031281685.1 Treponema sp.
CGTGAACGGTTTCACCTCGTTTGACCAAAACTGGCCTGCCATATCTAAATGCACGGAGACCGAACATGATTACGTCAACGTGCTTGGCTGGCTGCGGCCCAAAAATCAGAAGGGGGTAATTGGTGTATGACAAGAAGGCTGTTGTGGCTGTGCTTTGCGGCGCTGCCGGTTTTTGGGCAGGCGCTACAGCGCGTGGAATTCTTGCCGGACGGGAGCGAGTTGCTCTCGCCACAAGCCTTGAGCGGCATCGATACGAACTTGCGGCTGTTAGAGAGCAACTTGGAGAAGCAGCAACAGTTATTGACGAGCTTGAGCGGCGAGTTGAGCGTGGCGGAATCGTCGTTGACGACGCTCAATGGGCTGTACAGCGAGCAGTCGGTATTGGTAACGAGCTTGATGCTCTGATACAGGCACGCTCCGTCACCATAACCTAATTACACCCGACCAGTCGTCTTACGCCCTATCTTCACCGTGAGCAGGGTCCAGCGCCGACCTATCGCACAGCCTCACAAAACTCGTCTTGTTCTGAGCGGGGTGCACCCCAAACCGGGCGTTAAACCGGCGCGGATACGATGGAAGAAAGGCGGCGGCGGCCTCAATAGTCGTGACGCCCTGCCGCTTGAACTCGACCGACGGACGGCTTCGCGGAGTTCCCCAGAGTCGCTCAATGCGCCCCTTTGCCCGCGGACTATGCGCGGGGTGCATATCGACACCAAGCTCCCCCATAATGCGCCCCAACCGGGTCTTTTGGTCTTTCAGGCTCAGCCCCTCCAGTTGTTCTTCTACGGTAAGATCGCTATCCTTCTTGTTATTCACAAAGAAGATGCCCGCTTTGTCCGGGTACAGTTCCGATAGTACGCCGAAGTTCTCGATAGTTTGCCGCGTACCTTCGAGGTATCCGAGTAACCATTCATGTTTTGCCGGGTAGAGACCGGTAACACAGCTGATGGCGTCATCGATGGAGCCGTGGAGGGCATACGTTTCGCCGGTTCCCAGCTGGTCGAAAGGGCTTGCGTCCGCCTGGATCGGTTCCCCAAAGGCTTCCCGTCTGGGCCGGATCGGGTGAGGAACCTTTTCCTGGTTTGGTCCGTGGCGCTTGGGACTTGTAATACCCGCGCTTACTAGGACGTTGCGGATAGTGGTATAGTTATAGGAGACGCCCTGCTCCCGGAGTATCTCCGTAAAGTGGGCGAAGTTAGCCCCCGTATAGGGTTGTCAATCTTCACCTTGTCATTCATGCACACCTTGATTACAATACCACTATAATTAAGGAGTTCTATATGAAAGAAACTGTCTCGTATGTGCTTGTTACCCCTTATACCGTTGCGAAAAGTAGAACCGGTGGCGTTGTTTCGCGGTTGCTGGCGCAATCAGACCTAGAACTGGTAGGAGCGCAGATGATTGCCGCTGATGACAAGTTCGCCTATGAATATGCTGCGTCCATCGCCAGCTATCCCTATTCCAGCTCAGTACCTCTGCTGGCAAACTATGTTGAACACAATGTCGGACCCTACGGTGGTCGTAAGCACCGGAGCCTTCTTCTGCTCTTCAAGGGCGAAGACCCCTGTAGCAAACTCACCCGCATCTGTGGACACATGTACGCTGAACACATGGGCATTGAATCGTTTACCGGTGAAACTATCCGCGATACCTATGCCGATCTTATCACTGATCCCAACGACCCGACCAAAGTAACATACTTTGAACCGGCGGTATTCACTCCGCGTATCCAGGAGGCGGCTGACGAACACCTCGTCGTGTTCTCGAAATTTCTCAAGGGACAGCCAAACATTGTGGAAAACATAAGTTACCCAGACCCATCGCGGATTGAGCGAACACTGGTAATTCTCAAGCCGGATAACTGGCGCTATGCCTCATCAAAGCCCGGCACCATCATTGACATGTTCTCACGCACTGGTCTGCGGATTGTGGGAATCAAGGTGCATCGTTTCTCTCTGGCTCAGGCGCTGGAGTTCTACGGCTCAGTGGAGACCACGCTCAAGGAAAAGCTGGCTCCAATCTTTGGGAAACGCGCCCGTGAACTGATTGAGAAAGAATTCGATATGCGCCTGAGCGAGGAGACCGCAAAGATATTAATAGAAAACTTTGGCGAGGAATGTGCTTACAACCAGTTCGTCCAGATCGTAGAGTTCATGTCCGGTATGCGGCCCGATCAGAAGTGCGATCCGGGCAAGCCGGGTAATGTTAAATGTATGCTTCTCATCTACGAGGGAGAGGATGCCGTCAGGAAAATCCGCGACGTGCTTGGTCCCACCGACCCTCTCAAAGCGCCCGGCGGCACCATACGTCGCGAATTCGGCAGTAATGTAATGGTCAACACAGCTCACGCCTCAGACTCAGTGGAAAGCGCCAAGCGCGAGATGGACATTATCAAGATACACGAGAACTCGCTTGAGTCCATCATCAACGACTACCTGAGCAGCATTAAGCGGCATTAGGAAGTTTTCTTGGAACCGCGCAGACCTGCGCGGTTCAGTCAGACTATTCCTCGGCGGCGGCGTCAGCTTCGTAGGAAAGTATCGAGATGAGTTCCACCTGAAAAACCAATGTGGAGTAAGGCGGAATCACGTTACCAGCGCCTTCACTACCATAGGCTAATTGGGAAGGAATGAAAAAACGGTAAGTAGCGCCTTCGTTCATAAGCTGGATGCCCTCCGACAAACCCTGTATAACCATGTC
>JAITFA010000186.1 GCA_031281685.1 Treponema sp.
GGCTAGACCCCAAACAGGGTGAAGCCTAGACCCCAAACAGGGTGAAGCCTAGACCCCAAACAGGGTGAAGCCTAGACCCCAAACAGGGTGAAGACTAGACCCCAAACAGGGTGAAGCCTAGACCCCAAACAGGGTGAAGCCTAGACCCCAAACAGGGTGAAATATGGAATTGAGAGCGCCTCACGATCAGCGTTGCCGTGAGGCGCTTGTTTTTTAGTTGGCCAAAAGGTAGGCGTCGTAGGCTTTTTGATACAGTCCGATATACCGGTCAACCCCCACAGCCCTGCATGAATTGAGGAAGGTCTGCCAGTTTGCGTCAGTTACACCGCCCCGGATAAAGTTGGCGATAGACTCCTGCATCAGTTTGTCAATTTCAGTATACAAGCGCGAAATCTGGAGAGCATCCTCGGAATTGGGCTTTACCAGATATTGCAGAATGGTAAACGATTTTGGCTCAAGCACGCCTGCGTCGGCATACTGCTTGCTGGATTCGGCGCGTTCAACACGGTGCGTCGGCATTTCGTATATCTGGAAGTAGTAATCGCCCGGCGCAAAGAACCTCGCGTGATACACCGGCACATATTTGTACAAGGCGTTGTTCTCAGGTACATAGACGATTTCGTACTTACCCTTCGCGTTCACCTTGATAGTCGGTTCTATAGGACCACCCGCTTTGACCGGGCCATTATATCCAACCATCATTGTTTCGGTCTCAAACTGCGCGTCAAGCCATCGCAAAGTTTCGGGAATATGCTTGTTGGCGGTTGTGATGACCGCGTTGACCGTGGGTACTTCGAGGAGGCGCGGAACTGACACACCGTATTGGCTCGCGGGCGGCAAAATCGAAACATACTGCGAGGCGATTTCAGGAGTCAGCGCGGTGTTGATAAGGCGGAGGTAGGTCGTATAACCCACAAGCCCCGCGTTCATCTTCGTTCCCCAAGCGTTGGAGTCCTGAGTGATCGCTTCCATATCGAGAAGCCCTTCCTTATAGCACATGCTAAGCCATTCAAGCGCGGGGCGGAATCCGTCCATATAACCGGGGAACACAACCTTGTCATTCTTGTCGATAGTTGCGTAGACATAGTACACCAGCGGCACGCCGAAGTTTGCGAAGTGGGTATACAGACCCTGTGTCTGGTGTTTTAAGTCCCCGCCGGAAAAGGGAATCTCATCTTTGACGCCATTGCCATTGGGGTCATTATCACGAAATGCCCGTAGCACGGCGTTAAGTTCGTCAATCGTTTTGGGAACCTGAAGTCCCAGCTTATCAAGCCATGCCTTGTTGATGTAGTGATTACCGTCGTGGTTGACGTTCTGGGCAATCAGGCTGCCGATCCAGTAGATGTGTCCATCGGAGGCGTACATCGCCTTATCAGCATCGTTCATCTTCATGCGGCTGTAATAGTTCGGCATGTATTGGGGAATCAGGTCTTCAAGCGGAACCAAAAGTCCCTGACTTACACCGTATTCTTCGATGTCTACATTACCAGTGAGGATCACATCGGGCAGGTCCATTGAAGCAAAAGTCAGGTTGACCCGCGTCTGCCAATCAGCGTCCTTCACCGGTTCCCAGTTGATGTGGATGCCGGTCTTTTTTTCCAGCTCCTGAAAGAACCACAGGTTGGGGAAATCCATTTGCTGATTCTCCAGTTCGTACTGAAGAGCGCGCAGGGTGATTGGCCCGCCTGAAGTCGCCGGAGCCGGCGCCCGCGAGCCTCCGGCAAACAGCTCAGTTGTTACGCAACACATACATACCACAAGCAATGCCACCACGGATGTTTTTTCACTTCTTCTCATATTATCTCCTTATGGAATCAAAATTATCCTAAACGGTTAGCCTTTCAGCGAACCGATTAAAACCCCTTTTACAAAGTATTTCTGCATAAGCATATAAAGAATCACAGTAGGCACGGTGGATACCACGATACAGCAGTACTTTGCCACTTGAGCCTTGCGGATGGCCTCAGAGATAGCCTCGCTGTCATTAGCGTAGGCGGCGAAGAAGTCCGCGTCTGAGGTACTCGTGGTCAGCGTGGCGATCACTTCACGAAGCACGGTTTGTAGAGGCAGCTTAACCCGATCCCGTATGTAGACAAGGGCGGTGAAATAGTCGTTCCACCGCGCCACCGCGTAATAGACCGTCAGCACGGCGATAATCGTGCCTGAAAGTGGCAGCACGATGCGGAAAAAGTAGGTAAAATGACTGGCGCCATCAATGGCCGCAGCCTCGTACAGCTCATCCGGCACATTGGAGGCGATAAAAGTCCGGGCTACCATCAGATTCCAGACCGAAACGCAGTTGAGAATAATCATTATAAACACTGTGTTGTACAGTCCTAGCGAGCGGTTCATCAGGAACTGGGGGATGAGGCCGCCGGAAAAAAACATGGTGATAATGATATACAGATTGACCGCCTTCTTCCCCCGGAATTTGCGGGTAAGCGCGTAAGCCGCCATCATGGTAACAGCGACGCTCAAAGCTGAACCGACTACGGTGTAGAACACCGAGTTGGCGTAGGAACTCAGCAGCTCCTTGTGCTGGAACACCGCCTCATAGCCTATCCATGAAAACCCCACGGGCCATAAAAAAGCCTTACCCAACATGACCGCGTCAGGCTCGGACACACTGGCCACGAGGATGAGCCAGAGCGGATACAGGATCACGCCGAGCAGGAGTATCCAGAAGAGAAGATTGGCGACATCAAATACTTTGTCCGCCCCCGTACTTTTGATTTTTACACCCATCACTTTCTTCCTTATTAAAACAGACTGGTCTCGCCGAGCTTCTTGGATATGAAATTGACCACCATGATCGTAATAAAGTTGATTACATTGGTGAACAGCCCGATAGCTGCGGTGTAGGAAAACTGCGCCCTACCCAAGCCCATTTCATAGACATACACCCCGATAATGTCCGACTTGGCGCTGTTGGCGGCGGTCTTCATGAGCAGAGCCTTGTCGGTGTTGGAAACCAGCAGGCTCCCGCAGCTTAGTATAAGCATCATCACCGCGATAGGGATGAGGTGGGGCAGATCGATGTGCCAGATCTTCTGCCGCTTGGTGGCGCCGTCCACGGTGGCCGCCTCGTAGAGTTCAGGGTCAATGCCGGTCAGGGTAGCGATGTACAGAATCGTACTCCAGCCGGCGTGTTGCCATATATCCGAGCCAATGAAAAGGGTACGGAACCAGGAAGGTTCGGCCATAAAGTAGATAGGCGCGCCTCCAAACATTTCAATAAATTTGTTAAAAATCCCATTGGTGGGGGACAAAAAGAGATAGAGCATTCCGGCCATGACCACTGTGGAGATAAAATGAGGTATATAGATGGAAGTCTGCACAAGCTTCTTAAAACGGGGATATTCAAGCTGATTTAAGAGTATCGCTAGGATGATGGGTATGGGAAAGCTCCACAGCAGACCGAAGATGTTGAGCAAAAACGTGTTGCTTAACAGACGGGTGAAGTAGTAAGCGCTGAAGAAATCGGTGAAGTTTTTAAGCCCTACCCATTTGCTCCCCGTAATGCCGAACACCGCCTTGTAATCACGGAACGCGATCTGTATGCCGTACATCGGCAGGTAACAGAACACAAGAAAGTACACAAGGGCTGGAAGAAGCAGCACCCAAAGCTGCCAATCGTTTCGCTGGACACGCTTTGAATTCAACACCCCTCTCAGATCCCGTTTTTTTGAAGCCACCTCGCCTGCCTCCAATCTCTCAAACTATGTTTAATTGTATGGTTCATATTCGATTGCTGTCAACGATTTTCTTGCAAAATTTTGTAAACTGAAAAGCGAGGTATGCTGTGCTATAAGCATCGTCGAAATATTTCGATAATGTTTATAGCTTGGAGGGTCTTCCAGAAAAAGTTAAAGAAATTTTGATAAAAGCATTTGACGCCGTTTCACAAGCCTAATAGACTGGTTTATGAACTACGGAGAACACCTGCTGGAAGCGCCGACAATAAACGTGTCCTTACTGGGAACAGGCGTGACGCATCGTGGCGCGACAGGCCTCTGTTTGTCGTAAGGGGAAAAAGGGGGGGGTAACCAATGAAGTTAAAATTTCGCTTAAGTATCATCATTGTAGTCTTATTGACCGTGGTAGTTGCAACCATATCGATTATTCTTATCGCGCAAGCAGCCAATATGCAGTTGGAGACGGTTAAAGCTAGCCAACAACGCCTTGCTGAGGGTATAGCTATGGATATTCAGCGGCGCTACGAGGTTTACTTACAAACCGCCCGTAACTTGGCTGCCATCATGGGGGATTATGAGTATTATGACCAGGAAAACCGGCGAACATACTTCCTCAAGAGCATGGAATCCCTGTTGAATGAGAACCCTCACTTTGTGGGTATTTACGCGGTATTGAAACCTAATGTGTTTGACGGACTGGACGCTCAATACGCAGGCCGGTTGGGGAGCAGCGCAACAGGCCAGTTTATTCCTCAGTATACCCGTGAAACGGGAACCCTGGAACTGCGCTCTTATGCCAAGTACCAAAGCGTAAACGTGAATATGACGACGGGCGAAGAGCTAGGAGAACCTGAGGAGCGGACTATCAACGGCGTGAACGGATACTCTTTCCATTTCAGGCTGCCTATTAGAAACACGCGGAATGAACAGGTCGGCACCGTGGGCATAACAGCCAACGTCATATACACGCAGGAGGTGGTTCAAGCTATCGTAAGTGATAAGACAAAATATGCCGATATCGCGGCGGTAGCGGTTTATACCAATACTGGTTTTATTATAGGACACTTCGACGCAGCGCGGATAGGCAAAAATGTTACAGCGGCGGACGTGCAACTCTACGGTGACTTTACTTCTGAGGTGCTGTCGGTGATAAAAGCAGGTCAGGTACGAATCCTAACATCGTACTCCACCGCGTTAAAAACAAATTTACAGATGGCTTTAGTTCCCCTCGTAGTAGGCGGGATTAGCAGCACTCCCTGGTCGGTCATGGTCGGCTGCGCCGAAGCCGTAATCCTCTCTGGGGTTCACCGTATGATCGCATTCGCCATTGCCATAGTGGTATGCTCCATCATTATTGCCGCCATACTCATTTTCATCATCGCCGGCCGTATCGCCACGCCCATCGTTAATGTAGCGCTGAACCTGAAAGACATTTCTGAAGGCGAGGGCGATCTCACCCAGACCATCAAGATTAACTCTAAAGATGAAATTGGCGATCTGGCTTTGTACTTTAACCAGACCCTTGAAAAAATCAAAAACCTTATTATCACGATAAAAAATCAGGTGATTGCGCTTTCTGGTATAAGTAGCGAACTTGCCAGCAATATGACCGAAACCGCCGCAGCCGTGAATCAAATTACCACCAATATAGAAAGCATCAAGGAACGCATTAACCACCAGTCACGCAGCGTTGTTGAAGCAAACTCGATGATGAGAAAAATCACGGTTAATATCAATAATCTCAACAAGTATACCGACGAACAGACATCCAGCGTTACCCAATCCTCCTCGTCCATTGAGGAAATGCTCGCCAACATTCAGTCGGTAACGCAAACGCTGGCCAAGAACGCCGGCCATGTGAAGGAACTTGCGGACGCATCCGAAATAGGCCGTACCGGCCTTCAGGATGTGGCTACTGACATTCATAACATCGCCGCAGAATCCGAGGGCCTCATGGAAATCAACGCGGTGATGCAGAACATCGCCAGCCAGACCAATCTGCTGTCCATGAACGCCGCTATTGAAGCCGCCCACGCAGGCGATGCGGGCAAGGGCTTTGCCGTGGTCGCGGATGAAATCCGCAAACTGGCGGAAAATTCAAGCGTCCAGTCTAAAACCATCAGCACGGTACTGAAAAAGATAAAAGATTCGATAGATAAAATCATCAAGTCCACCGACGAGGTACTCAACAAATTTGAAGCCATAGACAGCAAGGTGAAAATTGTAGCGAATCAAGAGACAGAGATACGGAACGCAATGGAAGAACAGGGAGCTGGCAGCAAGCAGATTCTGGAATCCATCGGGAAACTGAACAACATTACCCGTCTGGTGAAGAGCAGTTCCCAGGAGATGCTTGAAGGCAGCAAGAACGTCATCAATGAGAGTCGTAACCTTGAGATGCTTACCCAGGAAATCAACAACGGAATGGCCGAAATGTCCTCCGGCGCGGGGCAAATTAACGTGTCAGTCAATCGCGTAAACACTATCAGCGGGGAGAACAAGGATAGCATTGATATTCTGGTTACAGAGATCGCAAAGTTCAAGGTGGAATAAATATGCAAGCTGACATAAAACAAGACAGAAACAGAGAAACGGATTCACCAGAAAGAAAAAGCTTCACGTCGCTGTTTACCATTATCAGTCTGAGCATCATCATACTGATTGCCATATCAGTGTCGGTGATCAGCATCGCCAACCTCCGCGTCGGTTCGTATAATAGCGTTGACTCAAACGCGCAGGATCGCATGAACCGGCTCTCCGAATTGCTGCAGTTCAGGTTTCAGATATGGGAAAAGCTGATACGGACAACCGCTACCAGCTCCGCGCCGATTATGGCGCAGGAGCCGGTTGATCAGGAAGCTCTGCGCGATCTGTTCAAGCGTATCACGGACTTGCAGACCGACGCTTGGCATATCTATGGCTCCGGCAATATCCCGCGGACACAATCCGGCGGTTATACAGTCTACAGTAACGGAACAGAGCCTTCTCCAACCTTTGACAACACCACACGCAACTGGTTCCTCGGCGCGAAGGCGCATCCCGGAAAGGTTGCCTTCGCCGAGCCTTATATCGCTGACAGCACAGGGCAACTGACTACCGCTGTCTCAACCAATGTGTATGACGCGGCTGGCAATGATGTTGGCGTTGTATCAGCAAATGTCTCGATTGCGTTTCTGTCTGAAATGCTTGATAAGAGTACCAAGATTCAGGGCGAGGAAATTTTTTTCATCAACAAGGAGGGATTCTACGTTACCCATCCCGACGAACAGGCAGTGCTTAAGCAATCGTTTTTCAGCGACTTCGGTCTTGAGCAATATCAGGACGCGGTACTGGGAAACGAGACGTTCACGACCATTGATACGACATACTACCTCAACTCCACTCGTATTCCCGACGCCGGTTGGTTTCTTGTTACAATAGTACCAACTCAGGCAATTTACGCCGATACCAACCGCCTTATCACTCGGATCGTGCTGCTCAACGCCGCGCTCCTCATCGTCGCTATTGCTGTGGCGGTGTTCCTCCTCCGCGTACTGCGCCACGACCGCGAACAAATCATCGAGATGAACCGGCTCCTCATGGTGGAGCGCGACGAAATCGCCGCCATGAAGGATAACCTCAAAACCGGCGTCTTCCTCATGGACAGAGATAGCGTGATCCAACTGAACTACTCCCGTTCCCTTGAAGAAATTTTCCCCCTCTCTTCACAAAAAAAAAGGTTTATCGACATCTTGTCCGACTCATTCACCTCTCATGATCTGGAGATTGTTAAAGATTTCTTCGACATGGTACGGATGCGGGTGCGTCCGCAGGACCAGCTCAACTACATTAACCCGCTTGATGAGTTTATCTATACGAGTAGCGAAACGCATGAGTCAAAGACCCTGCGCTGCCGTTTTGTGCCGGTGGAACGCAACGACGATACGTTTCTTTTAGGCACTGTTGATGATATTACGGAGGAAACGCAACTGCGGAAACAGCTTGAGGAGGAAGCCGCTAAGCGCAATGAGGAGATGCGCTTACTCTTTGAGGTGGTTCATGTGGAGCCGAAGATACTCATGGCTTTTACCGAGGACGCCACTCATAGCCTTGACGAGAGCCTCGCGCTTCTGCGCGATGCAAAGCATGGTGACGACGACGACGCCATGCTGGTGCGCCTGTATCAGCTCGTACACGCGATAAAGTCCGACGCTTACATCATAGGCTTGAGCGTGTTTGGCGACAAACTGCACGGCGTTGAATCTGATATTAAGCGCCTGAGAGACAGAGGTAACGGCGCGCTTGTGCTTACGGCTGACGAGCTTGCTATGATCACAATACGGATGGAAGAGATGGAGGAGGAAAAAAACAAATTCTTCAATATATTTATACAACTGCACACAGAGGTTTCCTCTCAGAAGCAGGATGAGCTGGATGTACTCATGACCTCGCTCAAGCAAGCCTGCGAGCGAGTAGCCGCTGACTTGGGCAAGCAAGTGCGGTTTGAGTCGGACAACGTTGACATCGAGGCGTTGAAAGCCGCGCCGTATCGTCAACTCAAAGCAATACTGATACAGCTTGTGAAGAACGCTGTCTATCACGGCATAGAGTCGCCGGAGCAGCGGAACGCCAAAGGCAAGAACCAGACCGGCGTGATCCGGTTTTCTTTACAGCGGCAGGGCGGAACCACCACAACGACTGATTCGGCGACTGCGGCTCCCCAAGCGCAGTTTTCATCCAGCGCGTTGATCATCACCATACAAGATGACGGCGCTGGTCTTAACTTTGACAAGATAAGGAGCAAAGCCCTTGCGCGTGGCTTAATCGCCGAGAGCGAAACCGCCCGAGAAAAACTACTGAGGGCGCTTTTCCAGCCCGGTTTCAGCACCGCGGAAACCGAGGGCGCTCACGCCGGACGGGGCATAGGACTGAATCTGGTACAGAAAGAGGTTCACGATCTCCACGGTTCCATCAAGGTTCGCACAGAACGCGGCAAAGGCACGGCGTTTATCATTTCCATACCGCTGCGTAATTAACATCAACCCCCTGACTAAGGCTATAGCCTCCTTTCACCCATAGCCTGTGAAAGGGGGCGCGAATATCGGGCTGAGTTACGGCTCCCACTGTCAACAAGTTAAGCCCATAGGCAATAAAAATAGTCCACAGATTACCCAAATTACGCGGATTTTTCGCCGCTCTATCTTCTTCATCTATAGTTTCTTGGAATAAAGAATGAGGTATAAGGCGGGGAGCGTCACTGCGCGGCAGTCCGCTCTCTGTGGGTATGTATGTTCACTTAATGACGAGCCGCCGCCAATCAATTCTGAGCCTCGCACAATCGATTGCGAGCCTCGCACAACTATTTGTGAGGCTCCGGCAATATATTGCGCGAGGCTCGCAATGTATTGTGAATCGCTGACAATATATTGTGAACGCCATTAATCTATTGTGAGCCATCAGCAATATATTGTCAGCCGTCCGCAATATATTGTGAGTTGCCCGCAATATATTGTGAATCATCGGCAAATAGTTGCGAGCCGTTGATAATTGATTGTGAGTGGCTGACACTACATCTTGAACGGCTCATAAGGAGTTGAGAGTGACTGAACAAAAACGGGCTACGCTGTCAACAAGTTAGGGATTCTTGTCCACAGATTACGCGGATGTTCACAGATTAGACGGGTTGGCGCCAGAGACCGCGCTGGCGCGGCAGGCAAGCGGCGCCAGAGACCGCAGGCG
>JAITFA010000189.1 GCA_031281685.1 Treponema sp.
GGCACCAACGGCTCTGGCGCTCGGAGGCACGGTTAAGACACACCGTCTCTGGCACCAACGGCTCTGACACCTTCCGTTAAGACACATCGTCTCTGGCAACACCAGTAAGACACACGGTCTCTGACACCTGCCACCGGCTCTGGCACCTCTGGTTAAGACACACCGTCTCTGGCACCAACGGCTCTGACACCTTCCGTTAAGACACATCGTCTCTGGCAACACTGGTTAAGACACATCGGCTCTGGTACCACCGGTTAAGACACACTGGCTCTGGCACCAACGGCTCTGACACCTGCAAGGTCTCTGACACCAAGGTCTCTGACACCACCGGCTCTGGCACCTTCGGTTAAGACACTTGCACGGTCTCTGGCACCTCCAGTTAAGACACACCGGCTCTGGCACCTGCACGGTCTCTCGCACCAACGTCCGGCGGGCCAAGGCAGTGCTGCGAGAGGCTTAGAGCAACTTCCCACCCCACAGGTACTGCGTGCTTAGTTCCAGTCAGTAGGATTCAGCATCCTATCTATTGTGTCTGACATTCTGTTTCCGATATATTAAGAATGAATAGTACCGGTGATGACTATCAAAAAAAACTTGCCGAAGCTCTTAGCGCCCAGCTGGTGTGGCTTAAAACTTCTGAACTGCCTAAGTTAAAAGACGAGACTCACGCTTTTCAGACCGCCTTCTCTACGTTGTACACCTACCTCCTCAGGAGGAGCATAGTGAGCGAAGACCCGTACAAGTCTGAAGCCAAGTCGGGGGAGATTCAGATACCGGAAACCAAAGCGTTTACCAAATCTGAACAACAAGAACAACTCAGCATCAGACTGGCGAGCTACGATAAGCAGCTTAGCCTTCTGGTGAATTCGTACCAGTTCAACATGGAGTTTTTTACGCTTGCACGGGTTCGGCGTATACTGAATCTCATAAACTACATTAACTGGGGAAATCTTTCGATTAACGCTGAGGATATCAATACCCGCACAGTCGCTGACTTAATATTCACGACGCGGTTCAGCGGAGACCATACTACCCAAAGCATTATCAATGGAACACTCAGCAGCTTGATGAAGATGATCGTCTCCGTCAACAAGCGCCTAAGCAGCATACAGAAGTATAATCGAGAGGTGTACAAACTCGAACTGCGAAGGTCTGTACTGGCAGATATGCAAGAAACCCCAACGCTGGACCTGATAAAACAGAAATTTGTGAGTTCCATGCCGAAAAGCCTGTTTTACCCGGAACTCGTGGAAGAAGTTTTGAAGGAAGATTATTCCCCGGAAGGAAGCGTCGTGCGGGCAGGGACGCTGGAAAAGCTCAAGATTATTCCTGAAGAAAAGCCAAAGCCGCCCAAAGAAGTAGTTCTGAAAGTGTTCTTGCTTGAAGGACTTCAGGCGATTGGAAGTATTGCCTCCACCTTAAATGAAATCTGTCTCAAATTTGGTGAGAACCAAAAGCTGCTTGAGAATCAGAAGAGAAGTGTGTGGAAAAAGTTGCGACAGTCTTTCGCGCGGATGTTGAATCTGAAATCAGAAAATGACCAGAGCATCTATGAAATTAGGTATGTTGATAGTGATACCGGAAATCTGGTCCATGAACAGGTGAATTTCCAGAAATTCATGCTTGATTTGGAGGCCAGCGCCAAGACCTGCTCGTCAATAGTACGCGGCACGGAGACACAGATCGAACCCCAGCTTCTTGAAACGCTTGATCGGCAGATCCTGGACCTGCAGAAGTGCTACAAAATCCTCGCGGGGCTGGACGATTATTTTAAGTCTCAGGTTAAGGCGGATGCCCATAGCCGCGTGAAGGGCATAAAACCGGAACTGTCAGCTATCAAGAATGCGCTACTCAAGGCAAACCAGCAGCGTTCAGAATATATTAGCGAGAAGGAAAAGGTCGCTCAGTTCAAAACAGGGGTTCGACACTAAGCAAGGCGCAATCGTCTGTGGACCTGTCTTGCGCGATACCTCCAATACGTCTTAAACTTGCTCATAAATAAAGACGCGGCGATACAGCGCGTCTTATTCATGGAGGCAGATACATGACAACAGGCAATTTCAGGCCACGGGGCTTGATGGTGGCGTTCATAGTGGCGTTTCTTTCCTGCAAGATACTGGGGGCGCAGGAGAGCGAAGAACCGAAGCTCACTACACCCCCGCGTCCCCGCGCAACTGTGCGCGATGAGCTTACCATAAGCTTTCCATCCGGGGATATGGAGCTTGACATCCGCAAGGCATACCTTGCCAATGAAGCCCAGCTTTTTACGGCGCTCTACGAGGGGCTTTTTTCCTATCATCCCTATACCATGTCGCCCGTGCCAGCACTGGCCGCCCGCTGGGAGGTGTCAGAGGATAAGAAACAGTGGACATTCACAATCCGCGACGACGCTAAATACTGGAACGGCGATCCGGTTCGGGCTGAGGATTTCCGCGCAGCTTGGATATCACAGCTCAGTCCAGCGCGTGAGTCGCCCTACTCCTCCCTCTTTGACATTATCGTAGGCGCCCGGAACTACCGGCTTGGCCGCCAGCGCGACGCCAGCAGGGTTGGCATCGAAGCGCCGGACGCACAGACCCTGATTGTACGCCTGACAGCTCCGGCTTCGTTCTTCCCCAGTATGCTCTGCCATCACTCGTTCAGTCCTATTCACCCGTCCATGCTGGATAAGAAGAACTGGAGCAGAGAGCCGCCCATTTCCAATGGCCCATTCAGGATACAGAACCAGGATAGCTCCCGTATCGTTATGGTTAAAAACGATCAGTACTGGGATGCCAAGAATGTGGCGCTGAAAAAGCTCACCGCACGCTTCACCAAAGACGCTGACGAGGCGTCGTTACTGTGGAATAGCGGCGAAGTGCGCTGGATCATCGGCGACGTAAACCTTGACACGCTCGTTGATTCGAGCGGTATTTCGTTCAATGCCATGTTTGCCACTCATTATTACTTCATCCGTTCAGCCGGCGCTCCCTGGAACGATTACCGTGTCCGGCGCGCACTGAGCCTTGCCCTGCCCTGGGAAGAAATCCGGTCTGTATACGCCCTTCCAGCGGACACGCTTGTTTACCCTATTCCGGGCTATCCAGAAGTCGATGGCCTTGATACCACTGATCCTGAAGAGTCAGCCCGGCTTCTGGGTGAGGCAGGCTTTCCCAAAGGCGTGGGCCTGCCTGAACTCGTGATTAAGATTACGCCGTCGCAGGACGCGGCGCGTATCGTGGGGCTTATGGCAAACGCATGGACAGCGCTCGGCGTGAAGACGCGGGTGCAGGTCGTGTCCTATGACCAGTACTTTGACTCGGTCAAGCAGAACGACTATACCGTTGCGTTCTCAACTTGGATCGGAGACTTTCCCGACCCGTATACTTTTTTACAGATGTGGCGCCGGGATTCCAACCTGAACGACGCGAAGTACAATGACGCTGACTATGAAAAGCTTATGGAAAAAGCCATGAACGAGGAAGGCGAGCAGCGCCTGCAAACCCTTGCCGAGGCTGAAGAGCTACTGCTTGACCGGGGCGTGGTTCTGCCTATCTACTACTATCCGGCGCTCAATATTGTTGACACCGATGAGCTGAATGGTTGGTATCCCAACGCGCTTGACATTCACCCCTTCAAGTACCTGGTTTTCAGGAACATTCGTCCCCTGCCCGGCGTGGCTATGCTTCCCCGATGAATGATGCTGTTATCGGAGCTTTGAGCGCGGCGGAACTTTCGCCGCTCTTGAAGCTCTACTTCTGGGGAATCGACCTCATTAAAGTTATCCAGACCATAAAAAGCCCGGCGCTCACCGCTCTTATGAAAGCGATCACCTCGCTGGGCGCTGAAATGTTTTATCTGCTGATCTTGCTCTGGCTGTTCTGGTGTATCGACGAAAAGAAAGGCATACGCTGTTTGTTCCTGCTCCTCTTATCAGCAGCGCTCAATGCCTTTATGAAAGACCTGCTGAAACAGCCGCGACCTTTTAACTTTGAGCCAGCCCTTGGGCTGGCGTTTGAGTCGAGCTACGGGATTCCCTCTGGCCATGCCCAGCTTTCTCTCACCTTCTGGGGCTTTCTGGCAAGCTGGCTAACTGCGGGAGCAAATGCGCGGCGACGCTGGCTTGTGTGGGCTTGCGCCATTGGCATTATACTCCTCATCGCGTTTACGCGGCTGTATCTGGGCGTTCACTTTCCCACAGACATACTGGCGGGCTGGCTTTTGGGCGTTCTTGTGCTGATACTGTATCGCGTTCTGGAACCGCATGTAAGCAGCCTGCTTGATCGTGGCGGAACCCGCGCCCGCACGATCAGCGCTGCCGCGCTTGTCCTGCTGATGAACATGCTGGGCGTGGATGTGACGCTCGGCGGCATCGTGCTGGGTCTCGGCGTTGCTTACAGCCTGTGTCTGAAACACGCGCCGTTTAGCGCCCACGCTGTTGGGCAGGGTCCGCGTTATGCGCTGCTTGCTTCCCGTTACCTGCTGGGCTTGATTATCGCGGTTGCTATAGTCCTGTTTCTGCGCCTTGTCCTGCCCGGTGAACACACGCTGTTCGCGGCAATTCCTTTGTGGGGCATGGGTTCGCCCTATACCAGCCTTGCCGAGTTCCTGCTTGCCGGCGCTCTTGGCTTGTGGGCGGGTTTTGGTGCGCCGTGGTGTTTTCTGCGCGCTGGCCTTGTTCAGGCCCGCGTTGAAGACCCTCGACGCGACGTACCGTGATGAACCGTGTCAATGACAGCGCCGTTGTTACCGGCGCAAGCTATGGCGACGACGCGCCTATCGCGGCATTGGCAACGCCGCTTGCCGAAACCGCCCTCGCCCTCATCAGAAGCTCTGGTAAAGACGCCCTCGCCCTCTTATCTACGGTTTTTTCCCGTCCAAAACAGCTCCTTAGCGCCCACGGAAACAGCGTTATACATGGCTGGATAGTCGATAGTAAGGGTCAGCGGATCGACGAAACGCTGGTTTCAGTATACCGCGCCCCGCGCAGTTACACGGGCGAAGACGGCGCGGATATTTCCTGCCACGGTGGGATTGCCGCGGTACGCTCGATACTGCGTGTTCTGCGCGACGCGGGTTTTCGTGAGGCGCTGCCCGGGGAGTTCACCTTCCGCGCCTTTATGAATGGCAAGCTGGACCTCACCCGCGCCGAGTCAGTGATGGAACTCGTTTCCGCCAAAACCGAATGTGCGCGGGAACACGCGGTGAACCGGCTGGCTGGTGGTCTGGAACGGGAAATCCATGACGTTAAACGTCTTCTTGTGCGGGTTCTGGCTGGAACCGAGTTGTTTTTGGACTACTCGGAGGACGAAGGCGGCGCTGAGGAAGTCGCGGGACTGCCGGATCGCCCGCTTGCCGATGAAGCCCTATCGCGCATACGTGCGCTTGCCGCCTCCTATTGCATGGAAAAGCTCTATCACGACGGGGCTTTGGTGGTGATTGCCGGGCGCCCTAACGCGGGCAAGTCCAGCCTTTTCAATATGCTTATTAAAGAAGAACGTTCCATTGTCACCGATATACCCGGCACAACGCGGGACTGGGTAGAATCATTCATTTCAATTGAAAACATTCCGATACGTCTTGTTGACACAGCCGGTCTACGCGCCTCGTCTGACACGCTTGAGCAGCTCGGCATAGAACGCAGCCTGAACCTGCTTGCCGCCGCTGACCTCATCCTCTACCTCATCGACGGCGCAGCCGGTCTCGCTGCCGAAGACCTTGTCTTCCTGCGCGATCATGCTGGTCGTCCGCTTATCGCCGTGTGGAACAAAGCCGACCGCGCCCTGTCCGCCCCTGACGACTATATTGCCTGTAGCGCCAAAACCGGCGCGGGCCTCAACACGCTCTGCGCCGCCATAACCGCGACTCTGTCCTTGCCCATTGACGCTGCTCAA
>JAITFA010000017.1 GCA_031281685.1 Treponema sp.
GAGGTATTGAACATGGACGTAGCCATACAGAAGGCGCAGGAGAGGATCACGTTTGTATCTAGCGACAAGGACTCGCTGAGGTACTACCAGATGCGCGAGAAGGCGCTCTCTGATTTCACTAGCGGCATGAACTTTGCGCGGAAAGAAGGTGAACAGAAAGGTAAGGCGGAGGGGCTGAAAGAAGGTGAGCGGAAAGGTAAACAAGAGCTAGCGCGGAACATGAAAGCGGGTGGTCTTTCCGTGGAGCAAATCATGGCGTTTAGCGGATTTTCACGCAAGGAGATTGAAGAATTGTAGCAAAGCGGTCGGACATCGCGGGGAAGGACATAACGGGAGATTCGTTACACCGGTGGCTGTTATTTTTGACAGAGAGACACCAGAAACAGCATTGCGGGAGATATTGAACATGGACGAAGAAACATTGCAGAAGATACTGGACATGGACCCGGCTATGCGGAAGTTGTATGAGGAGTTCATGCCTGTAGCTAGGGCTAGGGATGAGGACTCGCTGAGGTACTACCAGATGCGTGAGAAAGCGCTCTCTGATTTCATCAGCGGCATGAACTTTGCGCGGAAAGAAGGTGAACAGAAAGGCAAGGCGGAGGGGCTGAGAGAGGGCAGGGCGGAAGGACTGAAAGAAGGCAAAGTGGAAGGGCTGAAAGAAGGTGAGCGGAAGGGTAAACAAGAGCTAGCGCGGAACATGAAAGCGGGTGGTCTTTCTGTGGAACAAATCATGGCGTTTAGCGGATTTTCACGCAAGGAGATTGAAGAATTGTAGCAAAGCGGTCGGACATCGTGGGGAATCGTCTGACGGTTGAGCTGGAAACGGCAGTACCTGCCTCTGATCACAGCGTTAATCAGGTGTAACAGAACCCACTCCTCACACTTGCCGTTGTGTGATAGCATGGGGCATGGAAAAAGTTCCTTCGGACACTCGTCCGAACCCCGAAGCCTTTCGGGGACTCGCGGCTTATCAGCAAACACTTAACCGGAAAGACACTCCGACAGCGGATGCCGCGCCTGAACTCGCCAAAAAGACGCAGAGCCTTGCCAATCTGCTTAGCGGCAAGTTCCGTAAAGTGCCAGAGCCGCCGCCTCAACCCCCGGAACCAGCAAAACAGCCTGACAAAGAGCCTGAGTCCAAGTACCGGCGGGTCGCCAAACTGCTCATCCTGATTGGCCCTGAGGAGGCGTCAAAGATACTGGCGCACCTTGAGCCGCGTCATGTGGAGCTTGTCGCGCAGGAAATCGCCACAATCCACGGCGTTACTGCCGAAGACGCGGCATCGGTGGTGTTGGAGTTTCGTTCTCTGCTCTCAAAAACCTTTGGCTATGGAGCCTCAAGCGCGGGCGGGGTGGATACGGCGCGAGATATTCTGCGGACAGCGTTTGGTAAGGATAAAGGCGACACGATTCTGAGCCGGGCAGTACCGGAAGCAACAGGAAAAGCCTTCAATTTCCTTGAGGAGTATGCGCCGGAACAGATCGTCGCGCTGTTTAAGGACGAGAGTCCGGCGGTGGAAGCGTTGGTACTTTCACGACTCCCGGCGTCGCTGACCGCAAAAGTGCTTGCCGATACCCCGCCAGCAAGGAAGTTTGAGATTATCAAACGCATTGCTCACATGGGAAAGACCTCACTCGAAGTGCTTGATCGCGTCGCGGTCGCGCTGAAAGAAAAAGCCGAGCGTCTGGATCAGAGCGACACGATCCGCATCGACGGTATGAGCGCGTTAACCAACATCCTTAAAGCCTCAGACATGTCCTTTGGGGATCGTATTCTGAGTACGCTTGAGAACGAGGAACCCGCGCTGGGACAGGACCTGAAAGAGCGGCTTCACACGCTGGAAGAGGTGATCAAGGCGCAGGACAGACCCATACAGGAAAAACTGGCAACCATGCCGGACAAGGAGATCGTTCTGCTGCTTAAAAACCGTTCCAGAGAGTTTACAGAGAAAATCTTATCGAACGTTTCGGCACAGCGCCGTGTACAGATTCGGGAAGAGGCGGACATCATAGGGCAGGTACTCAAAAAAGAGGCTGACGCGGCTGCCCATGATTTTCTTGACTGGTTCACCACACAACGGGAAGCTGGTCAAATTATTCTAAGCGATGATGAGGATATTTTATTATGAACACAACAACACAGACCAGAGAAACCAGCGAGCGTATAAGCGGTTTTACTATTCTTGAAACTATTGATCTGCCGGAATTCAAGGCAAAGGGCGTCTGGGCGCGGTATGAGCGCAGCGGCCTTGAAGTGTTTCATGTGCTGAACGACGACCGTGAAAACCTCTTCGCCTTCACCTTTGCCACAGCGCCGGAAGATTCAAGCGGCGTTGCCCATATACTTGAACACTCGGTACTCTGCGGCTCGGAACACTACCCCCTGAAAGACGCCTTTCTGGTGCTGGCTCAGGGAAGCCTTCAAACCTACCTTAACGCCTGGACATTCCCTGATAAAACCGTCTATCCCGCAAGCTCGGTGAGCGAAATCGACTACTTTAACCTGATGTCTGTGTATGCAGACGCCGTGTTTCACCCTTTGCTCTCGGAATGGACGTTCATGCAGGAAGGCCACCGTATAGAATTTGTTCCGCCACAGGGAGACGATGGAAAGACCGGGAGCCTTTCAATAACCGGTGTAGTGTATAACGAGATGAAGGGCGCGTATTCGTCGCTGGATGCCTACGCAGAGCTGTGGTCGGTTAAGGCTATTCTGCCGGACACGCCTTACGCCCTTGATTCCGGCGGAGACCCTGAGTGTATTCCCAACCTGACGTGGGCGGACTTAAAAGCCTTTCATCAGGAGCGTTACGCGCCGGCAAACTGCCGGGTGTTTCTGGCTGGCAATATCCCCACGGAAAAACAGCTCTCCTTCCTTAACGAAAGAATCCTTGCCAATCTAGCGCCCGGAACAGCGGCTGCGCCAGTGGCGCGTGTGAAACGCTGGGAATCGCCCCGCGCCGTCAAAGTGCCTTGTCCAGCGGGCGCTGAACAGAAATCAACAGTGTTGCTCTCGTGGCTCTGCTGTGAAGCCGCTGAACGTGACGAGAATATCGCCCTCGCCGCTCTGGTCGATGTGTTACTAGGACACGATGGTTCGCCGCTCACCCGCGTTCTGGTTGAGTCTGATCTGGGCGAAGACCTCTCGCCAGCAACCGGACTGGACGGCGAACTGCGGGAACTGGTTTTGAGCATAGGGCTGCGCGGCGTGAAAACCGGTACAGACGGTAAGGACGTTGAGGCGCTCATTCTGGGAGAATTGCGCCGTCTGGTTAATGAAGGCATCCCCAAAGAGGAGATTGAGGCGGCGCTCATGTCGCTTGAGTTTTCCAACCGCGAAATACGGCGTTCTGGCGGACCCTGGTCGCTCGTGTGGTTACGGCGCTCGCTCCGCGCATGGTTACACGGGGGGAAGCCCTGGGACAGCCTCTGTTTCGTGTCGCCCTTCACTGAACTGAAGAAGCGTATCGCCGCTGACAGCCGGTACTTTGAATCTCTTATTGAAAGACTGCTGCTAAACAACCCTCACCGCGCCCTGGTAGTGGTGGAACCGGAAGCTGGTTTTCTTGAGAAGAAAGAGGCGGCGCTCGCAAAACGCCTTGACCAAACCCTGTCGCGCCTGAGCGAGACTGAAAAGCGCGATATCGAGCAAAAGGCGAGGGAACTTGCGCGTATTCAGGGGGAAGGTGAAACGCCCGCCGCCCTTGCGAGCATTCCGCACCTTTCGCGCAAAGACCTTTCCACTGACATTGAACTGATTCCCCGCGCCCTTCACAGCGCAGCCGGCGTTCCGCTCCTCAGCCATGAGCTTTTTACCAATGGCGTTACCTACATCGACCTTGCCTTCCCCGTAGACACGCTCGCGCCAGAGCATTACCCGTACCTCAAACTGTTTGCCAATATATCTCTTGGTCTGGGTCTGCCTGATCTGGATTATGGGGAGGTGTCGAGTCTCCTCGCCCGCACAGTCGGCGCCCTGCACGGCTCTTTGCAGACCGGTTCGCCAGCTCCGGGAGCCGCGCATACCGTTGCCCTGCCTTCCGGTATTCTGGATATAGTGGGCAGAGACTGGTTCGCCATCAGACTCAAAACCCTTGACGAAAAGCTGATGCCGAGTCTCAGCCTGCTTTCACGGATTGTCCGTGAGGCTGACTTTTCCGACCTCAACCGCATCCGCGATCTTATCCTTGAAATCAAGAACGACGCTGATTCAAGCCTTGCGCCCCAGGGTCATAGCTACGCGGCAAACCGCTCAAGCCGGGCGTTTTCCCGATCATGCGCCCTTAATGAACTGTGGGCAGGACTCAGCCAGATCGAGTTTATTCACCAAGTCGCGGAACTGGATGACGCGGAACTGAGCCGCATCTTTGCGCGTATCAGGGACACCCTGCTCTCCCGCGCTGGTCTGCTTATCAACCTTACCTGCTCAGGCGAAACCATGCCTGCCGCCATCCGGGGAATTAGCGAACACTTTGGCGCGTTTGGACCGCCCCGTTCCCGCAACCCGCTGACCGCCTCAGCGTTCACGCCAAGCGCCCCCGCAAAGCCTGAAGTCTACGTTTCCCCTTCGCTCCAGGTGGGCTTTGCCGCCCAGAGCCTGCCTGCCTCGCCCTTTGCCACGCCGGAACAGACCGCGGAACTGCTTCTTGCCCACGAGCTTTCCACTGGCGCGCTCTGGGAGCAGATTCGCATGAAAGGCGGCGCCTATGGCGCAAACGCCTTCCCTGACCCGCTTGAAAAGCTCTTTTGCCTATCAACCTACCGCGACCCGAACCCGCTTCGTTCTCTGGAAGCGTTTCCCGCGATACTACAGGAAATGGCACAGACCGAAAGCGACGAAGACTTTTTGGAAAAGGCAATCATCGCAACCTATGGCCGCGAGACTCGTCCTCACACCAGCGCGGAAAAGGGCGTCTCTGACTTCTTGCGCTTTCTCTACGGCTTTGACGAGCATCGCCGCGCTCAGCGTCTCCGCGACCTCATAGCCACCACCGCGCCCGCGATAAACGCCGCAGCCGTCCGTCTGGCTGCCGCCGCGCCTGCCGCAGCGTCGGTAGTCTTGGCTGGCTCCGCTCTTGCCGAGCAAGCCGCCGCAGCCCTGGGCGTGGAAGTGAAGACCCTGCCGGTTTGACAAGTCCCCATGTCTAAAGGCGCGGCGTGTAGCTGGCGAAATCAACATCCGCCTGTTTCATGAGTCCTTCGCTCACCTATGCGTGAGAGCGTCTCTCACGCAGTGATGCGTCTGGCACTCACGCGGTGGTGAAGGGATTATGTTGGGGTCTGGACTAGACCCCAACGGGGTCTAGTCTTAACCCCGCTGGGGTCTAGCTTAAACCCCGTCGGGGTCTAGACTTAACCCCAGCGGGGTCTAGCTTAAACCCCGTCGGGAAATTGCTGTTAGGGGGTAAGGACGATAAGCTGAGGGGCGAATGCAATGGCGTGGGGTTCTTTGAGGGGAGAGCCGACGTGAGTATACTGAGTGACGACTTCTACTAAGAACCTTCCTTGAATCGTGCTGTCCAGGTCTTTGCCGGACAGTAAGATTGCCCGCCCTACCGGGCGGATTCCGTCTCGTAGACGAATAAAAAAGCCGCGCCTGTGGATAGTTATGCTTTTGGCGTATACCCAAAGGACGAGGCATTTTTCGCGTGGAACATAAAAAGAGCGCAACGTTCCCTAGCGGGACACTTAGGCCTTAAGTAAAGAGATAAGAAAAGGGTGAATTTAGGCTATCAGAGGCTTGACAAGGATTAGAAGCGCCGCATAATTTTGCGATTTGCGGGGCAAGAGCCGCTCTAAAAATCGACTTATTGTTGGCGCTTAGGCGTCTGTCGCTCATGGTTGTTATTTATATGAGCGTGAAAAAGATGCAAGGGAGTCCTTGTCATGTATGGAAACACAATCGTTGCTAATGACCCAAGAGCGATTCGTAAGCCTTGATAAAAAGACCGGGTCGTGGCTCACCAGAAGCAGGGCGCAAGCAGCTTCGCTTAACATGGTCTCCAAGAGTTGTATGGATTTCAAGTCAAGGTGATTGGTGGGTTCGTCCATGATGACAAGCGCTGGATTCTGGAATACGCCATACGCCACAAGCAGCTTGCGCGTTTCGCCGGGGCTGGGAGCGCCTCTGCCGGACGACGTGGACTGAAGCAGGCCTCGCGGGTCAGAACCGAGTCTGGAGAAGCGCGACAAAATCTCGCCCCGGGTCTTTTCGTCAATGCTCATAAGCCGCGCAAACAAGGCGTTGCTTTCCTCCGCGCTCATTTCCTGGGGAACGTAGAGCAGCGACACCCGCTCCGGTATATGAGCCAGAATATGCCGAATCAGCGTAGACTTACCCGCCCCATTGGGACCAATAAGGGCAATACGGTCAAGCGGAGCAATCGTCAGCTCAGGAAACGCGAGCCGGCGTTCCCCGCCCAGAGGAATTTCGCCCGCCTCAAGAAAGAGAAGCTGGTCTGCTTTGGAAGCCGCGGCGTGGAGCGTGAGTCCTGTCGGGCGATCCGGACGGAAACGCGCCTCGTCCAGCGACTCATCAGCCTTTTCAAGCCGGTTTTCCATGCGCTTATAGAGATCAGCGCCTATCCTGTCCTTGCCGGACAAAACGGCGAGGCGTATCTTATACCGCGTGTCGTGATCTTTAGGATCAACACGGCTCTGAGACAGGCGATTACGGCTGCCCTCGACCATCCGCCGCCGCTTATCAGCTTCCGCGGCAAGGCGCTTGCGCTCGGTTTGCAGGTTCTTACGTTCACGCTGCTTACTGAGCTGCTCCCGCGCATCCTCAGCAAGTCCAGATGAAACGCCACCGGGCCGCAGAACCGCGTTACCAGCTTCCAGAAAGAGGCAATTCTCGCAGAGCCGGTCAAGAAGCGCCCGGTCGTGGCTCACCAGCAGACCGATTCCGTCATAGGCCTCAAGCGCCTCACCCACCAGCGCCCGCGCCTCGTGGTCAAGGTGGTTTGTCGGCTCATCAAGCGCCAGCATACGCGGCTTAGAGAAGAGCGCCACGGCAAGCTGTAAACGCTTGCGCTCGCCATGACTCAGGCTGTCCCAACGCTCGGTCCAATCCCACTCAATGCGGAGCGTATTCATGAGCCGTCCAGCCTCGTTATCCCCGGAAAAGAAAAAGTCGCCAACCGCAGCCCTGAACCGCTCATCTTCCCAAAGCTGATCTGTTCTCTGGGGACAGTAGAGCCGGCTTTCAGGCCGCTGTATCACGCCGCCTGTGGGTTTGAGCAGCCCAGCCGCAAGCAGCAGTAGCGTGGTCTTGCCCGCGCCGTTTTCGCCGGTAACGCCGGTCCAGCCCCCGCGCAGTTCAAAGCACAGGTTCTGTAACACCGGAAAGACCGAGGCAGGATAGGAAAAGTCAACATGGTTAAATGATAAAAAGTTCGTCATACGTTCCCTTTAATGCTTTCGCGTTAAGCCGCCGCTCTTTCGCTTTTTTTGACTTAACGTTCCCCTTTCTCTGCTGGGTTTGATGTTAAGAAATATGGCTCCCAGCACTGAGATAAGCACACTCGCGCCGGTGATGCCCACAAACGCCAAGGAAAATTCGCTGAAAGGAAGCGATACATTCATGCCGAAGAAACTGTAGATGAGCGTTGGAATCATCAGCACGATGGACACAATGGTCAGGCGCTTCATCACGATACTCAGATTGTTAGAGATGACGCTGGCAAAGGCGTCCATGGTGCCAGAGAGGGTCGCGGAATAGATGTTCGCCATCTCAATAGCCTGCTTGTTTTCAGTTACCACATCCTCAAGCAGGTCCTTTTCATCCTCCTTAAACCGAATGAGCGACGACTTCTGGAGCTTTTCCAGCAGAAGTTCATTGGTCTTGATGCTCGTGGTAAAGTACACGAGCGACTTTTGGAGCGAAAGAAGCTGGATAAGCTCGTTGTTCTTGATGGACTTCTGGAGATCAAGCTCAATTCGGGTACTTCGGCGGTTGATGTCTTTGAGGAAACGCAGAAAGGTAAAGGCGGAGCGTCCCAGCAGGTTAAGCACAAAGGCGCTTTTGTTGGCAAGATTCAGTCCCCGTACCTTACTCCGCGCAATATCGTCCAGCGCCTCGCTTGATTTCTGGCAGATGGTGATGATCTTATCGCCGAACAGCACGATTCCCAGGGGTAGAGTGAAGAACATCGGGTCAGCCTCCGCGTCATACACCGGTATCCTCACGATAAAGGCGGTATACTCATCCTCCTTCTCGGCGCGCGCCTGTTCATCAGCATCCATGATGTCAATCAGTAGTTCACTGGCAATGCCATATTCCCGTTCAAGCAGATCAAGGTCCTTCTCGTTCACATTCCGCGCGTCAATCCAGCAGTCCTTGCTTACTTCTTTGGCTTCGATAAGCACCCGCTTACCCTGAACATAAATCGTAATCATACGCAGCCTCCTTGTCGGAATGATATACGAGTAACGCGCAATAGTCATGCGTCATTTAGTGTGTGTCTGGCACTA
>JAITFA010000055.1 GCA_031281685.1 Treponema sp.
CCGCCGCCGCGTTCTCCCTTCACCGCGATCTTGTCGATCTCGTCGATGAAGATGATGCCGGTCTGTTCCACCCGTTGACGCGCCTCGTCGTTCACGCGGTCGCGGTCAACCAGCTTTTCCAGTTCCTCGGCAATGAGTATCTCCCGCGCCCGGCTTACAGTAACGAGCTTCTTTTTGGAACTGCCGCCAACCGCGCCCATGATTCCAGAAATGGCGGACTCAATGTCCTCAAGTCCGCTGCCCATCATAAGCGGCGCTTGCGGGGTCTGGCTCACCGTAATCTCGACCATTTTATCCTCAAGTTTGCCCTCGCGGAGTCTTGCCCGGAACTTTTCCCGTGTCTTATCCTTTGCTTCCTCAATCTCCGGATCAGCCTGTTCCTGCTGCGCTTCGGACTGAGCGGTGTTATTAGCTTGATCTTTGTTATCGCTCTCGTTGCCCGGTACTTGGCGCGTGTTATTGCGGTAGATCGGGATACCCACCTGAATAGTCGTACCCATAATGCCGGGTCCAGGTCCATTATCAGGGTTTATGGCGAATGAACCCATAGGTCTGATGATGGGCGCACCGCCCTGGGGCTTGTTGTCTCTGGGCTTCTTGCCGGTTCCGGGAAGGAGCAGGTCGAGCAGGGCATCCTCGGCGCGTTTTTCCGCCTCAGTGGTAACGTTTTCCTGCATTTCCTGCTTCACCATCTGCACGCCAGCGGACATAAGATCGCGGATCATGGACTCAACATCGCGGCCCACATAGCCTACTTCGGTGTACTTGGTCGCTTCTACCTTGATGAAGGGCGAACCAGCGAGCTTGGCGAGCCGGCGAGCAATCTCGGTTTTGCCAACACCGGTTGGGCCAATCATAAGGATGTTCTTGGGCGTAATGTCTTCCCGCATTTCGCTCTCCAGCTTCAGCCGGCGAATCCTGTTTCGCAGAGCCACTGCGACAGCCCGCTTTGCCTTCTTCTGCCCCACGATGTATTTATCCAGCTCGGCGACAACCTCGCGGGGGGTAAGCTCTTTTTTTATCAGGGCATCCACGCCTCTGACTGCTTTTTTGACTCTTGTCTTTTGTTGTGGTTGTGTATCACTCATTACTTTAACTCCTCCAAAGTAATATGCCCATTAGTATAGATGCAGATGTTCCCCGCGATTTTGAGGCTTTTCTCCGCGATTTCAGCGGCGCTGAACGTACTGCCTTCAAGATACGCCAGCGCCGCCGCGTAAGCGTAGTTGCCGCCGGAGCCAATGGCAAGCGCGTCCTCCGCTGGCTCGATCACGTCGCCGGTGCCGGATATGAGCAGAGTCTTGCTCTTGTCCGCCACAAGCAGAAGCGCCTCAAGCCGCCGCAGATCGCGGTTAGTGCGCCAATCTTTTGCCAGTTCCACCGCTGCCCGTAGAAGGTCGCCGGAAAACTCTTTGAGCTTAGTCTCAAAGCGGTCAAAGAGGGTAAAAGCGTCAGCGGTCGAGCCGGCAAAGCCGCAAAGCACCTTGCCGTCCATGAGACGGCGCACCTTGCGGGCATTGTTCTTCATCACGGTTTCACCCTGAGTAACCTGACCGTCCCCAGCCATAGCTACCTGTCCGTCTTTCCGTACCGCAAGAACCGTGGTACCCCGTATTTTTTGTTTACTCATGCTGTTTCTCCTTGTTTCATGTTTTGCGCGTTTTGCCGCGGATATTCCACTCTATACCTCACGGCTCTTTCCCGTGAAAGTGCGCCATTGCGTAAACCTCTTTCAGGCGACCCATGTTGACGTGGGTATAGCGCAGAGACGCCACGCGCCACATTCAAGTAACTAAGATACTCCTGTATGACAGCCGGAAACGCCGCGCCTATCTTACCCCTCATCAATCTCGCCTTTTTCATCATCATCAATACTATGAAGATAATCACAGGCGGGGTTAATACAGGCTTTGTGAAAACCATTTTTCTTGTTGTACTTCTCCACCATGAACTGCCCGCACTTGGGACAGTTCTGGTTAATCGGCTTGAAGTGGCTGATGAAATCACACTCTGGATAGCGTGTACAGCCATAGAACTCCTTGCCGCGCTTCTTGGCTTTCCTCATCACAATATCGCCGCCGCATTTGGGACAGACCGCAACCGGAATCGACTTGGTGTTCTGGCATTCGGGAAAGCCGCTGCACGCCATGAAGTAACCAAAGCGCCCCAGCTTCTTCACCATGGGTCTGCCGCATTTTTCACAAACCGTGTCGGTAAGCTCGTCGAGTGAGCCTTTGTACGACTCAAGGTTTTTGCCAACCTCGTCAATACGAATCTTGAACGGCTCATAGAACTCGCGGATCATGTCAGACCAGGGAAGCTGGTTCTCCTCAACCTCGTCAAGTTTGTTTTCAATCGAAGCAGTAAAGTCCGAGTTAATCACTTGGGGAAAATGCTCCACAAGCATATCACAGATGAGCCGACCCAGTACCGTTGGCACAAGCTGTTTGTTCGAGCGGATTACATAGTAACGGTCGAGCAGCACCGTGATAATGGGCGCGTAGGTCGATGGCCGGCCAATGCCCTTTTCCTCCAGCGTTTTTACAATCGAGGCGTCAGTATAACGCGCCGGTCCCTGGGTAAAATGCTGTTCAGGGTAAAACTTTTCTACCGCCACCTTGTCGCCCAGCTTGAGGTTAGGGTAATTATCCCCCTTCTCTTCCTTTGAAAAAAGGGTTTTGGTTACTTTATAAAAACCCTTTTCAAGGATACGGGTTCCCGCTATGCGAAACACCCCGTCTCCAGCCTGAATATCCGTGCTGATGGTTCGCGTTTTCGCGCTATTCATCTGGCTTGCCACAAAACGTTCCCAGATAATCGCGTAGAGCTTCTGCTGATCCCGCGTAAGGTGAGGACGCACAATGTCCGGCGTGTAGGTAACATAGGTTGGTCTTATGGCTTCGTGCGCGTCCTGCGCCTTCTTCCCTACCGCATACTCCACAGGCTTTGCCGGCAGGTCTTCGGGGTAGTTGCTTTTGAGCCATGCGCGAACCTCGTCAAGGGCTTGCTGGGATATGCGTACCGAGTCAGTACGCATATAGGTGATAAGCCCAACCCGCGACGTGCCAATGTTCACGCCTTCGTAGAGCTGCTGGGCAAGCTGCATGGTTTTCTTGCTCGTAAAACCCAGCCGGTTTGCGGCAAGCTGCTGAAGCTGGGACGTAGTAAACGGCGGACGGGGCCGCGCGGTCTTGTCAAGCTCACGAATATCGCTTACCACGCAGACCACGCCGTCAAGCTGCTCAATGATAAGCCGCGTCTCAGCCTCATTCTTCAATTCCGGCTTGACGCCTTTCCAGCTTACCAACTGCGCGGTGAACGTCGATCTTCCTTGCTTAAAGTCAGCCTCCAGAGTCCAGTATTCCTCTGGTATAAAGGACTCGACTTCCTTTTCCCGCTCACAGATGAGCCGCAGAGCCACGGATTGCACCCGTCCCGCAGAGAGGCCGTTCTTCACCTTTTTCCATAAAAGCGGGGAAAGATTATAGCCCACCAGCCGGTCGAGTACTCGCCGCGCTTTCTGGGCGTTTACCTTGTCACGGTCGATTTCTCCCGGATGCGCCACCGCCTCTTTAATAGCCGTGGGGGTTATCTCGTTAAAGCTGATCCGGTGTATGGGAATATCCTTCTGTTTAGCCGCGATTGCGTTCTTGAGATGCCACGCGATAGCCTCGCCCTCGCGGTCATTATCACTGGCAAGCAAGACCTCCTCAGACTTCTTTGCCTCGTTCTGTATCTCCTTGAGCAGCTTTGCCCGCCCCCGCACGGTGATGTAATCAGGCTCAAAGTTATCGTCCACCCTGACGCCGGTCCGCGACTTGGGCAGGTCAATGAGATGACCCATAGACGCCTTCACGGTATACGCTGAAGACCCCAGGTATTTCTCAATAGTTTTCGCTTTTGCCGGCGACTCAACGATCACCAGCGTTTTCTTCTGTACATTCTTTTCAGTTCTAGCCGCCATTCTCTGTTACCTTCTGTCAGTAACCCCATGCCTAAAGACAGGGGCTTGTACCTTGCTGCTTGCTCCACAAGGTTTTCGCTTCTTCCCGTTACTGGAATACTTACGGCTGGTTCACTCTTATCACCAAGAGCCAGCGCCCCCATGTCCACAGGCGTTTCGGACGTAAGTCCGCGCTCCCCGCTTTTTGTCCAAGCGTCAACGGCTTTCCCAAACTCTCGTGCCGTTGCGCCGCCTTCCCTCGCAGGGGGGTTACGACTGTTTTGATAAAGTAACGCGAATACCGGCTTAGTGGCAAACATCCGTATCCCGTATCGTCAGCATATCCGTTCTATATATAACAAAGCAACTAGCTAATGGCGCTTCTATGATGTCTTAAAAACGCCGCAGACGCATGAATTGGACGTACAGTATCATAAAGGGCGGCGCCCCACAGCCATCCCATCGCGGCGGAATACGAGGCGGCTTTTGCGCGAGCTTTGCCGCAAACCAGCGGATTCAGCAGACGTATGGCGATGTCGCTAAACCGCGTCTCGCGGCAAAGAGTACCGCATCTCTTTCCAAAAAGGACTTGATCTCTTTCCAAAAACTCATTGATCTTTTTCCAAGAGTACTTGATCTCTTTCCAAAAACTCATTGATCTTTTTCCAAGAGTACTTGATCTCTTTCCAAAAAGGACTTGATCTCT
>JAITFA010000057.1 GCA_031281685.1 Treponema sp.
AGCTCTCGGGCAAACGCCACTAATGGCGCGATACCAATGCCGCCTCCAATCAGGGCGATAGGCGCTTCGACTTTAGCTGAGTCATTATCCCACCATGAGTTGCCAAGCGGCCCCGTGAGCCACGCCCGCTCTCCCGCACGAAGCTGGGCAAGCTCTGCCGTGCCTGTTCCGCGTCTAGCAATGAGGAAACGCAGGACGATGGTGTCTGACACCGCGTCCGCGTCATCGAATCTGATAGTGCCAGACACCGCGTCATCGGCGAACTTGTCCGGCGTGATGGTGTCAGACACCGCGTCATCGGCGAACTTGTCCGGCGTGATGGTGTCAGACACCGCGTCTGCGTCATCGGCGAACTTGTCCAGCGTGATGGTGTCAGACACCGCGTCCACGTCATCGAATCTGATAGTGCCAGACACCGCGTCATCGGCGAACTTGTCCGGCGTGATGGTGTCTGACACCGCGTCCACGTCATCGAAACTGATAGTGTCAGACACCGCGCTGTCGGCGAACTTGCCCAGCGTAACGGTGCCGGACACCGCGTCTGCGTCATCGGCGAACTTGTCCGGCGTGATGGTGTCTGACACTGCGTTGTCGGCGATCTTGCCCGGCGTGATGGTGTCTGACACCGCGTCTGCGTCATCGAATCTGATAGTGTCAGACACCACGCCGTCGGCGAACTTGTCCGGCGTAACGGCGTCTGACACTGCGTCCGCGCCGTCGGCGAACTTGCCCAGCGTGATGGTGCCAGACACCGCGCTGTCGGCAAGTCTGTCCCAGCCCATGACGCTGATGGGGCGCACCAGAAACACCGAGGAATGTTCCGGCTTAATAAGAAAAAACTGCCCCGCTTGAGGAACCGGTCCGTCCCATGCAAAGTCCAGCCGGAAGATGCTGTCTGGCGCGATAGCGACGGGGGTATTCGCAAGCAGTTCAGAGCTGCGACATTGTTTCGTGGCGTTATACAGCGCGGCGCTCATCACGCTGTTCCTGTTTCAGCAGTCTCGCGTGTGCGGGTAACTGCGGCGTGAATCGCGTCCCGCATCTTGACAGCCGCGTCCCGCGCCGCTGATGCCGCCTGCTCAAGCCCGGGGTCGGCGTTACCAGCACAATTCATCCATGCCTTGAGGATAGAGCGTGAGGCGTTCACCACGCCGCCATTGCCATCTCGCAAGAGAAGCGCCGCGTCATCAGCGGCTCCACCCTGAGCGCCATAGCCGGGTATAAGAAAAAAAAGGGTTTTCCGCTGTTCCCGAATCGTGGCGGCCTCCTCGCGCTCTGTGCAGCCAAGCACCGCGCCAAAAGCCCCATAAGCATACCTGCCAGTGTAGCGCTCGGCCAAGGCTGCCAGCTTATCCCCAACCGCGTCATAGAGCCGCCCGCCCGTTTGCAGGCGCAGGTACTCAAAATCCCGCATACCCTTGTTGGAAGTCCGCATAAGCACAAACGCGCCCTTACCCTTAGTTTCCGCATACGTCAGCCACGGCTCTATCGAATCCATACCCATATAGGGAGACAACGTTACAAAATCCGCCTCAAAGTCGCCCTCAAAGTGCGCCCGCGCATAGCGGAGCGCGGTATCCGCTATGTCCCCCCGCTTAATATCAGCGATCACCAGTCCGCCGCGTTCCCGAATAAACTTCAAGGTTTTGGCGTAGACCTCAAGACCCGCAAGCCCCAGTTCCTCGTAATACGCAATCTGCGTCTTGAAACAAGCCGCGACATCACCGCACGCCTCAATCAGCGCCCGGTTATAGGCAAGCACCGCGTCAGCATCCCGCGCCGCGCCGCGCCGCGCCAATGGCGGCACATACTCAAGCGCCGTATCAAGGCCCACACACACATGACCCTTTTTCGCAACCGCCTCATACAGCTTATCAATGTTATACAGCTTATTATGCATACCTGTTTCTTGACATATCAACGGCGCTTAGTCAATGCTCGACACATGGCGCTTCCTTAGCGTGCGCTTTGCGCTTCCAGCAGTTTCGAGATGATTTCGTAAGCCTGATCGGAAATTTCTTTGCGCTTATCTCCCTGAACATTGGCGCTGATCGGCGGGGCAAAGGTTACGCTGACATCCGCGGCAACAGCGCGATGATTCTTCTCAAACACATCGTAGCTGCCGGTGATGGCTACGGGCAGTATCGGCGCGCCAGCTTGAGTGGCGAGCCTGAACGAGCCGCTCTTAAAGGGAAGCAGCCCATGGCCGCGACTCCGAGTGCCTTCCGGGAAAATAAGCATGGCGCTCCCCCGCTTGATCCGTTGAACTCCGCTGTTAATCGTGCGGATGGCTTTGCGTATGTTTTTCCGGTCGATAAACAAACCGCCTATCAAAAAAATCCAGATGTTAAGAAAGGGAATCAGAGCAAGTTCCTTCTTGGCGATAAACCCAACCGGCCTTCCAACCAGAGCCAGAATAAGTAGAATGTCAAAAATGCTCGCGTGGTTACTCACAAAGCAAAGCCCGCCGGTTTTGGGGATGTGTTCCTGACCTCTCACCGTAAGACGGCAGCCAATGACTTTGATGAGTACCAGCGCCCAGCCCTGCGCGACCTTGTATATCATGATACTCATGGGCTTACGGAGTCCGCAAAAACTGAGGATAAACGACAGAAGACCTATCGGCACAAGCAGAATCATCGTGATAGCCACAAAGATAAAAATAAGCGCCGTAATAAACAAACTCATAACGCCTCCGATTAAAGGTTAAACCATAACGCCCAAGTCCCGCAGGGTAGCGCGGGCTGCCTCCGCTGTCCGCCAGACATACGCCTTGATCCCCAGGTCCCGCGCCTTCTCCACGTTTATCGGCACGTCATCGAAAAACACCACGTCCGGCGCCTCGCACTTGAGACGCTCAAGCAATGCTTCATAGATGGCTTTTTCAGGCTTGATGAGGCGAAGCTCACAGGAAAAAACACTCAGGTCAGGCATACTGAACACAGACGGATACTCAGCCCGTATCTGCGACAGAAACCGCTGCGCCATGTTGGAAAGAATGCCAAGCCTATAGCCAGCCTTCTTCACATCCTCCATAAGCCGTACCGTATCAGGGTTGATGTGAGACCAAGCCTTCTCGTCAAACGCCGCCATTTCTATAATACGCGCAGGCGGCAGCGATTCAGGCGGCACGCCCGCGCACTTGAGTACCTTGCGGTAGTATTCCTCACAGGAAAAGGTCCCGCGATCATACTCGCCTCGAAGCTGCCCAGCAAACGTGTGCAGCGCGGCCACGTCAATACAGCCCAAAGAGGCGATTTCTTCCCAAACCGAATCTTCCGGCAAGCAGGAAATCACCCCGCCGTAATCAAACACAACTGCTTTCATAATAACTCCTGTTCATTCAAAAAATGAGAAAACCTCGCCGGCAGCGGCGCTCTGAATGTCTGAGGTTCCGTGCCGCCGGGTAAAAGTATCCTGAGACTTTTGGCGTGAAGCATGAGCGTCGCGTTACGCACCGCACTCGCGCCGTAAATAGGATCACCCAGTATGGGATGACCCAAATGAAGCATGTGTACCCGTAACTGGTGGGTACGTCCGGTTCTGGGACGGAGCAAAACAAGCGAATACACGCCCCATGAACGAAGCACGCGGTAACTGGTAAGCGCCGGCTTACCCTTGTTCGCGGATACCGTGAAGCGTTTGCGGTCGCGGGGGTCTCGCGTTATGCAGGTCTCGATATTGCCGGAAGATTCTTTCGGCGTTCCCCGCACAATGGCGACATAGATTTTTCGCGCCTGCCGGTTCTTGAACTGCGCGGCAAGAAAAGCCAGCGCCTCGTTGTTATACGCCGCGATAATAACGCCGGACGTGTCCTTGTCCAGCCGGTGTACGATACCCAGACGTTCTTCAGGCGAACTGAGGTTCTGTTCACCCCGAAGACAAAGGCGTCTGAAGAGCAGAGCGTTTGCCAGCGTGCCGCGCCGGTTTCCCGCCCCGGGGTGAACCACCATACCCTGTTCCTTATTAACAAGCACCGCGTTTGCGTCCTCATACAGTATGTTCAGCGGCAGGTTTTCGGGGATAAGGTCAGGCGGCTCGCTTTCAGCCCAGTTCAGCTCAAGCCGGTCTCCCCCTTTAAGCAAACGGGAGATTTTAACCGCCTTGCCATTGACTTTTGCCTCAATACAGCGTGATTTAAGCTGAGAACGGCTCAAGAGCGCGAGATTTTCAGCCACATAGCGGTCAAGCCTAAGCGGTGAGGAAAGGTTTTCCGCGATAATACCGGCGTATGAGGGCATGCGTTCCTCACTCGGACATATAGGACAGGGGTTTCCTGATGATAATCGGGGTTTCACCGGGCTGATTCGGGGGGAGTTCTGGAGGATTGCGGCGTTTATAGCGCACAACCAGAAAATCCGCGAGGGATACGGCTAGGGAAATCCCTGCTGCTACAATAACAGTGGTTGTGAGTTCATCCTGCGTCTTTTCAGCCACGCCTCCGATGTTAAAGGGCCAGGGCGCGTAAAGCATATTGCCGTCATGGGTAAGAAAGCGATAGGTATCCACGCCAAAACTTGATACGAACATGGCAAAAGGAAACGCGCCAAAAGCCACGATCTCTGCCCGCCGCAAGTCTTTGAGCCACGGCGGAGCGTTCCAGAGCGGGGCGCTCGCCTCAGTCCCGGTACTTGTCTGTGAAAAAACGCTCACAGCCAAAGAAAGCAATAGTATAATAGAAGAAACCTTTTTCTGTATCATGTTCATATATGCCGCTCCCCGAACAAAGCAGTCCCGATTCTGATAAGCGTCGCGCCTTCTTCTATGGCAATCTCAAAGTCATTGGACATACCCATTGAAAGGCACGACCAATCGCGGTCCGGGAAACGCGCCGCTAACTTATCCCGCGCCGCGCTTAAGGCGCGAAACGATGCGCGGATAAGGCGCTCGTCACTGGTGAACGGCGCCATGGTCATAAGACCGCCCAACGCGAGTCCGGGGAAAATATACGCCTTTTCCGCCGCATGGTAAAGGCTGTCCAGATTGGGGAAACCCGACTTGGTGTCTTCAGCGGTATGCAGTTCCAGCAGTATGGGCAGAGCCGTTTCCCTGCCGCTGGCAAGCGCGCCAAGCTCGTCAATGAGCGCCTCTCTATCAACCGAATCTATGGCGTCAAAGAGGGAAACAGCAGCCTTTGCCTTATTCCGCTGCAGAGGCCCGATAAGATGGAGTTCAGTCTCCGGTCGCCGCGCCTTAAACACGCTGAACTTCTCCGCCGCCTCCTGAACGCGGTTCTCCCCAAAAAGCCTCAGTCCGGCGTTCCGGGCGTCTTCAATCTCAGGCAGGGCATGGAACTTCGACACGCCCATAAGCCTTACCTCAGAACGTTTCCTGCCGCCGCGGTCGCAGGCTCTCTGGATCCGCTCCTCAATACGTTCCATCGCTATAGCTATTGTCGTCATGCTACTATAGTACCCAAGCTACGCCGGCTGTCATAGGGCTTTAATATCAATATCTCTATCTCTCCGCATCTTTCCAACGAGTACCGCTTCTTTGCCAAGAGTACCGCATCTCTTTCCAAAAAGGACTTGATCTCTTTTCCAAAAGGACTTGATCTCTTTCCAAAAAGGACTTGATCTCTTTCCAAAGAGTACTTGATCTCTTTGCCGAGAGTACTTGATCTCTTTCCAAAAACTCATTGATCTTTTTCCGAGAGTACTTGATCTCTTTCCAAAAACTCATTGATCTTTTTCCAAGAGTACTTGATCTCTTTCCAAAAACTCATTGATCTTTTTCCAAGAGTACTTGATCTCTTTCCAAAAAGGACTTGATCTCT
>JAITFA010000081.1 GCA_031281685.1 Treponema sp.
ATTTGTTGGACAGCCTCCACGAGCTTGCGCTTAACGAGATTCGCTCCAAGGAACGGGAGGAAGCTGTCGGCGACCCTGACGCGACCGCTGAAAAAGTTGCTCTGGCAGCCCTGCACTACTACCTTTTACAGGTCTCCCCATCTAAAGATATGCTCTTTGATCCCAAAGAATCGCTTTCGTTTAACGGGAACACTGGCCCCTATCTTCAGTATATGGGAGCGCGTGTTTCAGCCCTGCTCCGCAAAGCGCCGCCTGAACTCAAGGCGGAAGCGTCCAATGGCGAACTCCTCACTTCAGACGCTGAATGGGACTTGGTTAAGACCCTCGCCAACTACGAGGATGCCATTGCCAGCGCCGCTGCGCTTATGGACCCATCGATTCTGGCGGCATACCTCTACGAGCTGTCAAAGTCTTTCAGTCGTTTCTATCATGACTGCCCGATACTGGGAGCTGAAACACCCGCGCTTGCTTCGGCTCGACTTGCGTTGTCGCGGGCGGTTCTGCGCGTACTCAAGGATACGCTGGGCTTGATCTGCGTCCCTTTCCTTGAAACCATGTAAAAGACTGGATACGCCGACTTGCGGCTTGGCTATGTATGTCCAGCCAAGCCGCTTAACCCGACCGGGTAGTGGCAGAGAAAGTCTCAAACGCCATGCGAGCAGCTTCCTGTTCCGCGCTTTTCTTGTTACGACCGGTTCCCGGACCAAAGGTCTGCTCGTTCACAGTAACTTCCATCCAGAAAAGGCGATCATGCTCTGGGCCGGAGCGTTTCAGCAAATGATAGACCGGATAGGACTTGAAGAGCTGTTGACTGAGTTCTTGCAGGAGCGATTTATAGTCCTGATAGAAACGTTTATCCAGAACCCGCCTGATTTCAGGCTGTATGAGCCGGCTTACAAAGGCGTAAGTCGGCTTATAACCAGAATCCAGATACAGAGCCGCGATGAGAGCCTCCAGCGCGTCTGCTAGGATAGCCTTCTTGGTTCTACCGCCTGAAAGCTCTTCCCCCTTACCCAGAAGCAGTATAGTGTCAAGCTCAAGCTCCCGCGCAATCCCTGAAAGAATGTCCTCTGACACCACCACCGATTTGATCTTGGCAAGCTCTCCCTCTGGCTTATCACCCAGCGTCTCATAGAGCAGTGTGGCGCTTATCGCGCCCAACACCGCATCACCGAGGAACTCAAGCCGCTCATTGTTTGCTTTGTTGCCAGCCTCGTTAGACATAGAACGGTGGGTCAGGGCAAGATTCAACAGATCAGTATTTTTAAATTTGATACTTACCCGTTTCTGAAAGGCGCTTAACAGTTTCTTTCGCGCCACATCATGCGGGACAAGCGCATATTCCGCGCCCGGTTCAAGTCTTTTCATAACGCAAACCGACGCGGATGGCTAAATGACAACGCCTTACTTCTGCTGTGATTTGATAAACTCGTAGGCGTCCCGAACCGTTTCAAACTCATTGGCTTTCTCGTCAGGAATCTGAATTTTTAGCTCTTCCTCGATAGCGTAGACCAGTTCATAAGTATCCAAGCTATCAGCGCCAAGGTCTTGCCGGAAGGAAGCATCCATGGTGATCTTCTCTTCATCAACATCCAGCTTCTCGGCAATCAGTTTCTTCATCTTATTAAACAGTTCATCCATCTTTTACAACTCCTTTAGACTTTAGAATCAGGTACAATGACCTGTTTTCCCCGGTAGAACCCGCATTTGGGGCAAACTCGATGTCGCAACACCAAGTTACCGCAGGTACCGCACTCAACCATGGTAGGTGCGACAAGTTTCATGTTGATCGACTGACGACGGCGCGTTCTCGCCTTTGACGTTTTATATCTGGGTACAGCCATTACAACGCTCCTTACTAAACAAAAGATAGTTTACTATACCCAAAATCCTTACCTTGTGTCAAGATTCGTGTACAAGGCCAGCCTGTCCACGCTCAAAACCTAGCCTTGAGCGCCTCAGCGACCGAAGGTGGAACCATGCCGGAGATGTCTCCGTGAAAGGATGCCAGTTCTTTGATCGACGACGACCTCAGCACGAAGTATTCAGGATCGGTGGTCATGAACAGGGTCTCGATATTCCGGTTCAGCGCCTTGTTCATCATGGAAAGCTCAAATTCATAGGAGAAGTCGTCACTACCCCGCACGCCGCGCAAGAGGATGCGGGCATTATGCTGTTGCATAAACTCCACGATAAGCCTGTCGCAGACAAGCACCGACACATTTGCATATTCCCGCGTCAGGTCTGCTATCAGCTTAACCCGCTCTTCGGCGGAGAAGAAGTAACGTTTTTGGCGATTCTCCGCCACAACTACGATAAGCTCGTCAAAGATGGCGCTTGCCCGCTCAATGATGTTGAAATGCCCAAGCGTGGGCGGATCAAAAGACCCCGGAAATACAGCCCTTAACATATAGAGCAAGCATAGAGAGCTTTTAAAGCATAGTCAAGCCGCGCCACCGGAACTTAGCTACGGTGTCAGACATATAACAAGTTAAGCCCGAAGGTAGGCCGCAAACATCGCGCCTTCGCCTGCGGGAAACGACAGAAAACGCAATAGTACGACACGCCCATGCCGTATAAACACGCAACGCGGGGAAAACACGGCAGTTCCAGCCCTGAGCGAACATTCCTCCAGCACAGTGTTAAGCGGAATATCCCACATAGACGAGAACGGATAAAACGATAATTGTACCTCAGAAACACCCCTGACCTCACCGGTAACGAGACGGTCATTCACTGGGTTCACGAGCAAGAAACCGAAACGCCGCAGGTCTCGTTTGTTAGCAGCGGCTGGGGCAAGACTCTGTATTACACGGCGTAGCGTATCAATATCGGACGGCCTGTCGAGTCGTTCATCAAGCAGAGCGGCTATACCCATATAAACCGCTTTGGCCGCCTCTTCAAGCGGGAAGTAGTCGCCCCGGAGCAGGATCATGGGGCAGACAGGCTTGGATACACGGTGCGCCATACATTGGGTGAATTGCAGGAGCGTCTTCCAGTGACGGGGAAAATCACTCGCGCTTATGATGATGGCATCAGCCTGTATCTCATCAAGATTATCCATTGCCTTGATAACATAGCGATAACGGATAAGGTCACAACCTAGTGGTTTTATATAGAAGGAAACAAGCTCGCTTACCTCATCAGAGGCAATGACCATGAGCAGTTTCATACCGCACTATTCAGTACCCAAATTCAGTACCGTGTAATCCACAATGGTCCAGATATCGTCCTTTCGTTGCAGATAATACGTGTAGCGCTTACGCTCGGTGAAGCTATTTCCTATCCTGAATTTTTCCTGAACGACAACGGTTCCTTCGTCAGCGGTGTAAGAGGTTCGCTCGATCTGGAATTCTACGGGAATCATGGAAATATCCCCGTCAATCACCGCGCTTTGCAGGTCGGCGCGGTAACGGGCCAGCAGTCGCTGCCGGCCTTCCTCGGATTCAGCCCGCCATTCCCGCTGACGTGTACTATCACGGGCGATCATAGCCTCCAAGTCGAGGTATAAGAAGAATTTTTCCCACTGAGACTTTTGCCGCGCTGTTAAGAAGTATTCCACCACCTGATCCGGCGGCAATTTTTCCCGTACCAGCAGGGCATTAGTCGCCGAATCCAGTTCCTGCGGCACACCATTGACATCAGGCAGTATGCCCGGACGAATGCTGAGAGAGAGACGGTTCGATTCCAGCGCCTGCGCGTTTGTTGTACGGTACAGTTCCGGGTAAAGCGATGCCCATACCACGAAAGAACCGCTCTGCGACAGCGTTACATAGTCGCGGATATCCTCAACAAATGAGAATGACTCCCCGCTTTCCAGAGAAATCTCCCGAAAGAACACATGCTGGTTCTGGTTTCGTTTACGCATGAGGGTCTCGGCACTCGCCAGCGCCACATTTGACTGGGTTCTCACCTCAAAGTCAAGGGAAAACGCCCGCTCGTCCGCCAGTTTAAAACGAAACGGCACGGAACTACCGTTGTTTATCGTTATCTGCACATAGATTGGCGAACCGGCAGTGTAATATATCTGCTTGTCAAAGTAACGAATACTGAAAGTAACATCAGCGAAGATATTGAAAGAGGCCAGCATCAAGAGCGCCGCTATAAGGATAATACGCTGTTTCATCATATACTCCATGTGTCTTTATAAAGGATCGAGAAATCTATTATAGTAATCGGTAAACTACTATGAATACCTTATCTTTCAAGGGCATTTCTGTTGGAAATGCTGCTTCCGCTTCACCCGCAGTTTCTTTGGTCATATCGGCCTTTAAGCAGAAGCGCTTCCCTCTGGAAATCGATGCGGTTAATGGCGCGCTCATGTCCATACTACTCACGCTTTTCTTTCAGGATGATGCAGGACCATACCTTGTTGTAGCCCCAACCGAGAACGAGGCTCTTACCTTTTCTTCCGACCTAGAAAGCCTCGGCGTCCCTTCGCGGGTTTTTCCCTGGTGGGGCGCGCTCCCTTACCGCGATATAGCCCTGTCATCGCCCGTGTTCGGAGAACGCTGCGCTCTGCTGAGCGGGCTTGTGCGGGGTAAAGCGCCGGTCGTCATCGCATCGCAACGCGCCTTTCTCACCCCGCTGCCGCCGCCAGAGTACCTGCGCACGCTGTTTGTAACGGTTAAGACCGGCGGTCAGCTTGACACGATTGCGCTGGCCGCAATACTTGCTCGCTATGGCTACACGCGGGTTCCACGGGTGCAGGTACATGGCGAATTCGCACTGCGCGGTGAGGTACTCGACATATTCATGACTGGCGATGACGCGGCCTACCGTGTTCAGTTTGACTTTAACCATGTGGAATCCATCAGGCGCTTTGATCCGCACGACCAGAGCGGGCAGGAAAAAGTGAGCGAACTGGTGATCCGTCCGCTTAAGGAAGTGGTCTGGTCTGATGAGCGTATTGAGGCGTTAAGCGCCAATCTTGCGGCTTTTGACGAATTCACCCGCAATGGCGCGCAGCTCCTTGAAAGCCTTATGGAAAAACGCACGGCAGTCGGCGAGGAACTCTTCTTCCCCCTTGCCTTTTCCCAGAGCGCCACGCTGCTGGACTATCTCGGGCCCAATGGAACCGTTATCTATCTTGACCGTGAGCGCCTTGAAAACGCCCGCGAAGCCATGGAACGCGAATACCATAAGCTCTTTAGCCTTGCCATACGGAAACATGAGGTCCCGCGTCCTGAACGCATACTGCTTGAGTTTCGCACGCTGTTTCAGAAAGCGCCCCGCCGCGTCTCCTTTATGACCATGACAGGCGGTGGTGAAGAAGGCGCGACCCGTTGTTCCGCCGCCAGTGAGCCGGGCCGGAGCTTTTTCGGTAACATCAACTACTTAAAAGAAGAATTCGCGGCGCTCATGCAAAACGGCTGGAGTATCTTTGTAGCCACTGAATCCGACGCCCAAGCCGGACGTATGGAGGAACTCCTAAGCGGCTTCAAAATAGGCTCTGAACAGAAAAAGCCGAAAGCTCAGTCCCTGACGATTATGCCGTATCCCCTCTCAGCAGGTTTTTCTTTACCTGACGTAAAACTGATCGTGATTGAGGAGAACGAGATTTTCGGCAGACGCAAACGCGCTCCCCGTTCACTCAAAACCACAAAGAGTATGGCCATTGATACCTTTGTTGAACTCAACCCAGGTGATTATGTGGTGCATGTGAACTATGGGATTGGCTTGTTTAAGGGAATCGAGCGGGTAAAGGCTTTGGGTAATGAGCGGGATTATATAAAACTGGAGTATCAGGATGCTGAAGTGGTGTTTGTACCCATTGAGCAGGTGAATCTCGTACAGCGATACATAGGAAACCAGGGAGCCGCGCCGCGTCTGGATAAGCTCGGCTCCAAATCATGGGAAAACCGCAAGGGTAAGGTAAAAAAGTCGGTCGAAGACCTTGCGGAACAGCTCATCACACTCTATTCAAAGCGCAAACAGCTTCCGGGATTCGCGTTTCCCCGTGATACCGAGTGGCAGACCATGTTCGAGGCAGCTTTTCCCTATGAGGAAACCGAGGACCAGCTCCGCTGTGTGGAAGAAATCAAGGCTGATATGGAAAGCCCGCACCCCATGGACCGCCTTGTCTGCGGCGACGTGGGATATGGCAAAACCGAAGTCGCGGTACGCGCTTGCTTCAAAGCCGTCATGGGCGGCAAGCAGACTGCCTTTCTCGCGCCTACTACCATACTGGCTGAACAGCACTTTGAAAACTTTCAGGAACGCTTTACCCAGTTTCCAGTACACATAGCCATGCTTTCACGTTTCGTTGAAAAGGCTGCGGCAAAGAAAACCATTGAGGCAGTGAAAAACGGTGAAATCGACCTGCTGGTAGGAACCCACCGGATCATTCAGAAGGACGTGGTATTCAAGAACCTCGGTCTTATAGTCATTGACGAGGAGCAGCGCTTCGGGGTTAAGGACAAGGAACGGCTCAAGCAGTTCAAGACCAACGTGGACTGCCTTACTCTTTCAGCAACGCCCATACCCCGAACACTGCACATGAGCCTCCTGAAGATACGCGACATGAGCCTCCTCAGCACCCCGCCCCAGAACCGCCACCCCATCGAAACCGTGGTTGAGGAGTATGACGAGGAGCGGGTAGCTCTGGCAATCCGGCGGGAGGTGGAACGCGGCGGCCAGATTTTCTTTTTGCATAACCGTATCGAAGACCTCGACGAAACCCGTATCAAACTGGAGCGTCTGGTACCTGAGATGCTGGTGGATACTGCTCACGGCCAGATGAACGCTCAGGAACTTGAAGACGTGATGCACCGTTTCATTCACGGCGGTTTTCATGTACTGGTATCCACGACGATTATCGAAAACGGCATTGATATTCCCAATGTAAACACCATCATCATTGACCGCGCTGATATGTACGGCGTGTCCCAGCTCTACCAGCTTCGGGGCCGCGTAGGGCGTTCTGACCGTGTGGCTTACGCTTATCTCTTTTACCCCAAAGACCGGGCGCTCTCCGAACTGGCAATGAAGCGGCTGCAGGTGATATCCGACTTCACCGAGCTTGGCGCAGGGTTCAAGATCGCCATGAAGGACATGGAAATCCGGGGCGCAGGCAACCTGCTGGGCCGTGAACAGTCCGGCGACATCTACTCGGTTGGTTTTGACCTCTATCTCCGGCTTCTGGACGAGGCGATCCACCGGCTTGAGGATGAACACTACGAAGCTGAAACCGAGACGCTCATGGAGCTGGAATACACCGGCTTTATCCCCGACTCATACATTGAGGGACCTCAGGAAAAGATGGAGGTATACAAGAAAATCGCGGCTGTACGCGAAAAAGAAGAGCTGGACCATGTTTATACCGAACTCCTTGACCGCTTTGGACCCCTGCCTGACGAGGCTGCCTCGCTCCTTGCCCTGGCGGAACTGCGCGTACTCAGCCGCGACCTTGCAATAGCCTCGCTTAAGGAACGCGCTGGTCTTGTCCGCGTGGAGTTTGCCAAAGTGAGCCATGTGAGCGTGGAGCGACTGCTTCGTCTTATAAAGGAATCTCGCGGCAAGGTAAAGCTCGACCCTCATGCCCCCAATGTTCTCATGCTGACTGTAGGCGCCATTGGTCTCAAAGAAAAGAGCGAGTTTATCCGGGAAAAACTCGCCGCGCTAGCGGGCTGAGCAACACAGCACACTCGCCGCGTCAGCAGGGCGTCGGTGTTTACTTGCGAGGGATGCTAACGCGAGGGCTATATCCGACTGGATCAGACACCCTGATCTGACTGGATCAGACACCCTGATCTGACTGGATCAGACACCCTGATCCGGACGGATCAGACACCTTGATCCGGCTGGATCAGACACCCTGATCCGGCTGGATCAGACACCTTGATCCAGTCGGTTGCAGAGAAATTAGTGTCAGAGACGTTGGTGTCAGAGATGTTGGTGTCAGAGACATGAGTATCAGAGCTGTAGGTGTCAGAGACATGAGTGCCAGAGACATGAGTCTCAGAGACATTGGTGTCAGAGCCGTTGGTGCCA
>JAITFA010000093.1 GCA_031281685.1 Treponema sp.
AGAGACGTGGTGTCAACCGAGCGATATCGGGTGTCAGACATTGGTGTCAGAGACATTGGTACCAGAGACGCAGTGGCTTACCCGTGAGGTGCCAGAGATGCAGTGGCTTACCCGTGAGATGTCAGAGACGCAGTGGCTTATGAGGTGTCAGACGTGGGTGTCAGAGATGTTGGCGCCAGAGACGGGATGTCAACCGAGCAGTTTCGGGTGTCAGAGACCGTGGTGTCAGAGACGCAGTGGCTTACCCGTGAGGTGTCAGACGGTGGTGCCAGAGACGCAGTGGCTTATGAGGTGTCAGACGTGGGTGTCAGAGATGTTGGCGCCAGAGACGTGGTGTCAACCGAGCAGTATCGGGTGTCAGACGATGGTGTCAGAGATGGAGTGTGAACCGAGCAGTATCGGGTGTCAGAGACGCAGTGGCTTATGAGGTGTCAGACGTTGGTGTCAGAGACATTGGTGTCAGAGACGGGGTACACGGGTTTGAAGTGTTCCAACCGTCCAGTTAAAGGTGTCTGATCCGACTGGATCAGAGTGTCTGATCCGACTGGATCAGGGTGTCTGATCCGAGCGGATCTGGGTCTCTGATCCGACTGGATCAGAGTGTCTGATCCGACTGGATCAGAGTGTCTGATCCGACTGGATCAGAGTGTCTGATCCGAGCGGTTAAGGCGCTTTAACCAGTCTGTTAAATGAACAGTGAAAGCCGCTTGTTTGAGTGCTATGATAGGTGTACTAGCCTTGCGCTAGCATCCCGCGGAAGTAAACGCCGACGACTTGGTCATCTCAAACAAAAAGCCGTCATTGCCAGTGTTTTTTGCTTTCGCGGGGTCGGCTAATATTGCCAGAAACGCGGTTTCGTCAATGATTGGGATGCCGTAACTCTGGGCTTTCTTGTTTTTAGCGGAACCAGACTCCGGATCATTGGTAACAAGGTAGGAAAGGTCTTTGGTTATTGATGCCTTTACCTGTCCGCCCAGTCGCTGTACCTTTTCTTCGGCTTCGTTTCGCCGCATGGCTCGCAGCTCGCCGGTGAAACAGAATGACACGCCGCGTAATGGCAGTTCCGCCTCGGTGGGCGGCGGCGCGATGCTGATGAAGCCAGCCGCCAGTACCTTATCCATCTCAGCGGCGCTTGCGGCAAGTCCATCAACAATGGTCTTTGCGGTAACTTCGCCCAGCCCGTATACGGAGGCAAGCTCATCCACTGTGGCGGCGCGGAGTTTTTCCAGCGTGTCAAAGCCGGACATAAGCACTTTTTCCATGATGGCCTCGGCAACGCCGTCAAAGTCAAAGCCCGCGATAAAAGCCGAGAGAGGCAATGCGCGTTTCTTGCGGATGTTGCGTACCACTTTGGCTGCGGAAAGCTCGCCCATGTGTTCGAATTCAGCGACTTCCTGAGCGGTCAGTGTATACAGATCGCTGATATGCCGCACCCGCTCTTTGTCGAAGAGCTTTTTTGTCAGTTTATCCCCCAGTTCCCGAATATCCAGCACCGCGATCCACTTCTGAAGCCGATGGAGGAGGCGCTTGGGACAGTCAGGGTTAGGGCAATAGAGCCGCGTTCCCGCGTCAATCAACGCGGCGCCGCACACGCCGCAGATGGCGGGGAACTCAATGTCCCGCTCCGGGTCTTTCATTGGCAGGGGAGCAATGCCCTCGATTTTCGGTATGATTTCGCCACGCTTCACCACTGACACCAGCGAACCAATCTTCAAGCCCAGTTTGCGGATCATGTCAGGGTTATTGAGACTTGCCCGCTGTACTGTGGTTCCAGCCAAGTGTACCGGATCAATGATGCCGACCGGCGTATAGGTCGCGCCAGCCTCGCTCCATTCCACAGCTCTGAGTACGCTGTAGGCCACTTCCAGATCGAACTTAAAGGCGATTTGCCGCTCAGGGCGGGCTCGGCGGAGGTCGGCCATGTTGGTGTCACGATCCTTGACCACCAAGCCGTCAATGTCGATGGGCAGGCTATCACGGACAGCGGCAAGCTCAGTTCGATAGGCGATGATGTCTTCAGCGCTGCTTAAGCCGGTGAATTCGCGGGTTTCGGCAATGGAAAAGCCGCGCTCTTTCAGCCACGAGAGCTTTTGTACCTCATCAACAAAAAAAGCGTCATTATCCGACGCGGCGGCGTCATAGACTATGAGGGTCAGGTCTTCACAGCCCTCGCCGCCCTTGCGCCGCATGATCCCATTCGCGGCGTTGCGGCAGTTTGCCTTGCCCGCATACTTCGTCTTCCAAACTTCGCGGGTCATAAGCACCTCGCCCCGAATCCCGCCGGTGAAGGGAACGCCCAGTTCCGCGACAAGCCCGCCCATACGCCGAACATTTCGCGTGATGTCGTCGCCAATCACGCCATCCCCACGGGTAAGCGCCCGCAAGAGCTTACCGTTCTCGTATTGCAGCTCAAGGCTTGCTCCGTCGAGCTTGTACTGCGCGATGAAGCCGTTTGCCGGCGCGATCTTCTCTGCCCATGCGCGAAAGTCTTCGGGATTCGCGGCTTTGTCTTGGCTGCCCATGGGTATAAGATGGCGCGCCTTGGGGAAACCGTCAGTATTGTCAGCCCCAATTCTGGTCAACAGAGGGCTGTCAGGCTTGAGTTGCTTTAACTCGTCCCATAAGCGGTCAAATTCAGCATCAGAGATTTCCGCTTCCCCATTATAGTACGATGCCTGATACCCGATGATAAGTTCTTCCAGTGTGCTTATACGCTCGTTTTGTTTTCTTGTCATATTTTTCCTTGTTTGAAGTATAACTCCCGGACGATATGCTGTTTTTCAATGCCTTTCCGCTCAAACCGGGTTTCAGGCCGCCAGCTCTGGGGTAAGGCAAAGCCGTCGTAGGCGTTGAGCAGTCCCTGGGTGGCGCTAAGTTCCGCCAGCGCCCAGTCGCCATACTCAGCCCAGTCAGTAACCATGTAGAGATAGCCGCCGGGGACCAGGCGCGATGCAAGCAAGTCCGTGAAAGGCCGGGTGATGAGGCGGCGCTTATGATGGCGCTTCTTGGGCCAAGGGTCCGGGAAAAAGATATGAAAACCCGCGACAGAAGCCGCGGGAATCATACGTTCCAGCGTTTCAACCGCGTCGTGTTCAATGATACGGACATTGCTAAGGTTCCGTCGCTCAATTTCCCAGAGCAGCTTACCGATTCCGGGCCGGTGTACCTCAATACCCAGATAGTTCACCCCGGGGTTCGCCTCCGCGATCATAGCGGTAGCAATGCCCATGCCAAAGCCAATCTCGATGATGAGCGGGTTCCGCTTGCTAAAGACTGAGGTATAGTCCAGCGCTACAGTGTCAAACGGAATACCATAGCGAGGAAACAGGGCTTCATAGGAACGCCGCTGGCTATCGCTCATGCGTCCAGCGCGTAAGACATAGCTTCTTATCCGGTACTCTTGCGCCGCGCTCTGCTCACTCATTTCCTTATCCATAAAACTTACCGTATCGCAATCAGATCGGTTAATGCGGAAGTCTGGTATTCCGCGTCCTCTGCCCACAGCGCCAGCGCCCTGACATTTGATGAAAGCCCCAGCGACGCGATAGTGCCACTCAGGTTTTCTACGCGCACAGTTCGCGCAATGTTGCCTTCCCCGTCATAACAGATAAACGAATGGCTGGGATAACTTGACTCAATCGTATAGTTACCCTCAGACACATTGAAGAGTGGAAACGGATGACGCGGTTCAACTGGCGCGTCAAAGGCAAGCGTCCGCTCGGTTCGTTCCCCGCCTTTGTTTATCAGCGCCACGCGGTACTGACCTCGCGGCAGGCTTTCATTATCCGGCATGGCAATGGCGCGACTTCCGATCCATGTTTTACCGTTGTCGTCAAAGCTGATCCAGTCCTCAAACGAGAGCTGCCAGCGCAGCCCTTCATGATCGTGATACAGGTACAGATTCTCAAGGTTTTCGATCCCGTCATCGTCTTCCGCCAGCACGAAAAACGAGAATCGCTCTTCCGGTGCGCCCTGGCCTTGGTAGTACACAAGCTGTATGACGCCGTAGGGGATACGGGGCGCGCTTCGGGAACACGCGAGGCACAGGAAAAAAGTGCTTGTTATCATTGTTATCAACAGAAAAAACGTGAACTTCTTCAAGACAGCAACCTCTGCCTTATCATAGCCGAGTACCAGAGCGAAGTTCCAGTCGTCTGGCGGCAATTCTAGCGCGTCGGCTTTACCGGCAGAAGCAAGTTATGACAAAGATTTACTCTTTTTCAGCAAACTATGTGATTGCTAATACTTATACCGTAGTTCATCATATTTTAGTATTTAAGCAGGTATTGTCGTTACCCTGACTCTGGGGTGCGTGGACTGAAATAAACGAACAGATAAAAAAACAAAGAAGGAGTATATTTATGAGTGATTTTTCGGGTAACTTTACTGAAATTTCCGAGCTTTTGCAGAAAGGAAAGGCAAAAGATATTGTTGTGGCTGTTCAGAAAGCGCTGGAAGCGGGAGCTTCGCCGGCGGATATTCTGGACAAAGGACTAATCACGGGCATGAACCTGATTGGCAAGAGATTCAGGGACGGCGAGGTCTTTGTGCCGGAGGTGCTTATTGCCGCACGTGCGATGAATAAAGCGAGCGCCGCGCTCAAGCCTGCGCTGGCGCAGGCTGGCGTTCAGCCGGTGGGTAAGGCTATCATCTGCACGGTTAAGGGAGACCTCCACGACATTGGTAAGAACCTTGTCAAGATGATGGTTGAGGGCAAAGGCATTGAAGTGCTTGACCTCGGTGTTGACTGTAACCCGGAAAAGGTCATTGACGCTATCAAGACTTCCGGCGCAAAAGTTGTCTGCCTTTCAGCCCTCTTAACCACCACCATGATGGCACAGAAGGACATGATCGACGCCATCAAGCAGGCTGGACTCCGCGACCAGGTGAAGATCATGGTCGGCGGCGCTCCAGTTACCCAGAGTTTTGCCGAAGAGATTGGCGCGGACGCCTACACATCGGACGCTGCTTCCGCTGCTGAAGTCTGCCGCGCTTTTTTTGACTAGTTGTCTTGACGCAAACCTAGCAGGGCGGGCGGCGCTCAGTTTTGTATGCGTTTACTAGGGACGGGGAGTGATCCTCGCCCTTTTTATGCGCAGAAGACTAAATAGCAATTATAAAAATTTCCTCTAATAAGCCGATAAGTTAAAAGGGACTAGTCATCGTGCGCCCATGATGTGCTAATGCTTATTCTTTGAATGCTGGGCATGAGGTTTATAGAAAAGGGGTAGACGAACTATTATGAATATCTTATAATTTAAGAAAAATTCGTGTTGAAGTCCGACTATAGGCGGCGAATTTGTTTAAAGAAAAGGAGTGGTTTATGAAGCTGAAAGTAAAGTTACCGTTGATTGTGTTTGCTCTAATAGCAGTATCGGTCATAGGAGTATCAGGCATTCTCCTCGTACAGGCGCGTTCGCTCCAACGAAAAGCGGCGGAGGACATCCTAAAGTACATAAGTGGTATGTATGCGTTCAGACTAAATAGTATTTATGAGAATTACTTGACCGTGTCCAAGACTCTCGCGGATATCATGACTTCATACCCAGATATACCGGCTGGAGAACGACGTGAGCGGTACGACGACACAATTGAGGGTATTATGCAGGCAAACCCCAACTTCGTGGGGATGTTCACCCTATGGAAGCCAAACGCGATAGACGGCAATGATGCGGCATACGCCAATACTGTGGGAAGCGATTCCACAGGTAGATATATGACTTGGTATACGCGGAGAACAGGAGCGTTTGAAAAGCTCCCCCTTACTCAATATGAACTGTACAACGAAATACTTGCTAATCTCGATAAAGCCGAGCCGGTTTTTAATAATCCGTACTTTATCAGTACGGGTGGCAAGCAGGTTCTGACTGCCCGGCTGTGTTATCCTATCATTACTAATGGGCAGATCGTAGGGCGCGTGGGCATCATGCTTGATTTGACCGATTCGTCGGCTCTCGTAAAAGAGGTAAAACCCCTTGGGACTGGTCGAGCGGTTTTGTATTCCAACAATGGAACTATCGCGGCGCATTATGATTCTAGCATGGTGGGCAAGAATATACGGGATCCAGCATCCGTCAGTATACTTGGTGAGCAGACCATAGCTGATATAGAAGAAACACTGAAAAGCGGACAGCCCCATCCGGGTAGTAGGAATGGACGCATATTTGAATCCTATCCGTTCTATGTGGGGGATGTGAAAACCGCTTGGACCCTCCTCGCTTCAGTTGAGGAGGCAACGGTATTCGCCAGCGTGAATGATTTAACCAGGATCACGATCATTATTATTGTTATCGCTCTAGTTATTGGGGCTGTGATTACGTTCCTAGTGGTTGGAACCGTAACGAAGCGTATCGCAAAGATTTCCGCCGCCATGAAGGATATTTCCCAAGGCGAAGGCGACCTGACGCGGCGGTTGGAGATCCACGCACAGGACGAAATCGGGGATCTCGGAGCCTACTTCAATACAACGATGGAAAAAATTAGAACCGCAATTGTCAATGTCAAACGCCAGTCCATGGCCATGTTCGACATAGGGAATGAGCTTGCGTCTAACATGGATCAGACTGCGGCGGCGATGAACGAAATTACCGCGAATATTGACTCGATCAAGGGACGAATCATCAACCAGTCAGCGTCGGTTACCGAAACCAACGCCACTATGGAACAGATATCACTCAATATTGATAAGCTCAACAATAATGTGGACAACCAGAGTGGGAGCGTGTCCCGCTCTTCCTCGGCGATTGAAGAAATGCTCGCCAACATCCAGTCGGTAACGCAGACCCTGATTAAGAACGCAGCTAAGGTGAATGAACTTGCGAGCGCTTCAGAAGTCGGACGGACGGGACTCCAGGAAGTAGCGTCGGACATACAGGAGATTGCTCGTGAGTCGGAAGGGCTTCTCGAAATCAACTCGGTGATGGAAAATATCGCGAGCCAGACGAACCTCCTCTCAATGAATGCGGCTATTGAGGCGGCGCATGCGGGAGAGGCCGGGAAGGGCTTTGCTGTTGTGGCTGACGAGATACGAAAACTCGCCGAATCCTCCGGTGAACAGTCCAAGACCATTTCCACAGTGCTGAAGAAGATCAAGGAATCCATCGATAAAATCTCTAAGTCCACCGATGCGGTACTGAATAAGTTCGCGGCTATAGATGCCGGGGTAAAGACGGTCTCTCTTCAGGAAGACAATATCAGGAGCGCGATGGAAGAGCAGAGCGCGGGCAGTCAGCAGGTGCTTGAATCAGTGGGAGAACTCAACAATCTCACGCAGCTTGTGAAGGGCAGCTCAACCGAGATGCAGGAGGGCAGCAAGCAAGTTATCAAGGAGAGCAGGAACCTTGAAATGCTAACCCAGGAGATCACCCACGGGATGAATGAGATGTCGAGTGGCGTTGACCAGATCAACATCGCGGTGAACCATGTGAACACGCTTAGCGGCAAGAACAAGGGTACGATTGACGGTCTTGTCGCCGAAGTCTCCAAGTTCAAAGTTGAATAAAGTCTATTGTTTTGGGCTTGCTTGAAGCAGCCCCCGACATATTACGCATCGGTATAGAAACATAAAAGGCAGGCAATCGCCTGCCTTTTATGTGAGGAGCGATTGCCCCTCACACCCCTTCCTATAGGCAAAAAATAAAAATCCCCCACCAAAGTCTTTAACATTTTTCTTGCAAGTTCTTCTCATAGCAGTTACCTGATACAAGGAATAAAGTGTGTGGAGTTTCCGCATAGCAAAAATGTTGAGTTAAATTGCCATAAAATAATTTTGTATAATGATAAGGATCATTTTATGAAAATAGGCAAAAAACTTACCCTTATGATTGTCGCTATCGTGCTGTTCGGTATTGGCATCCTAATTTCGGTGGTACTGCTTTCCGCCCGGAAGGAAATCACCGCGCAAGTATACAGCGAGATTAGCAATCTGGCAAAAGAGGAAGCCAGCCAAACCCAAGTTTGGTTTGAGGTGTTTATGGATTCCACCCGGACCATCAGCAATATTATGGAAAAAGCTTACGAGTCCTTGGAACCGTCCCTCAGACGGCAGTTTTTTAACATGATGCTGGAAGGTACCTTAGTGGCGAATTCGACCATAGCTGGGCTAGGAAGTTGCTGGGAGCCTAACGCTCTGGACGGCATGGATGCCCAGTACATGAACACTCCGGGGACGGATATGAGCGGGCGTTTTATCTCCTACTGGACGATGACGGCAAATGGACTCGTTGTGATGCCCCTCGAAAATTACGATGTTCCCGGCGCGGGGGATTATTACCTTGTCGCCAAACGTACTGGAAACGAAACCTTGACCGATCCATATCTGTATAATGTCGGCGGGATGCAAAAGTTAGTCGCCACTGTTACCGTGCCGGTTAAAGCCTCTGGACGTGTACTAGGATCGACGCTTATCGACATCGACATCGACGAATTACAGAAAATGGTACAGACGATCCGTCCCTATCCGGGAAGTGTTGCCGCAATCTACAGTAACGGCGGAGTTGTAGCCGCTCATTTTGATCCGGCGCTGGCGGGTAAGCACATGAAGGATACGGAAGCGGATATGGTCGGCGATAATCTGGACGCGCTGATACAGGCAGTAAAAGACGGCAAGACCTTCTCATTCTCCGCCTCCAGACAGGGAGCAGAAATGTTTTTTCTCGCCGTCCCGATACAGGTGGGAAAGATCATCACTCCTTGGTCGCTTTTGATAGGTATTCCGATGAGCGTTATCAACGAGCCTGTTCTACGGATGCTAAGCCTCGCCATCCCTGTCGTAGTGGGGATGCTGGTTCTTATCTTCATTGCGATCTTCTTTATGGCGCGTTCCATAAGTCGGCCCCTTGGTTTGATGATGGCAACCTTTGCAGATATAGGCGAAGGGAACCTAACGCGGCAACTTGAAATCACGAGCAAGGACGAGATCGGGGACATCAGCCGCTCCTTTAATCAGACCATGGAAAAGGTTCGGCACCTTATCATCACCATCAAGGAGCAGAGTGCCAAACTCCTCAACATCGGCGGCGAACTATCCGTCAACATGACCGAGACCACTGCGGCTATCAACGAGATCACCGCCAATATCGAGAGCATCAAAGGCTTAGTGGTAAACCAAAGCGCCTCTGTAAGCGAGACCAACGCCACTATGGAACAGATATCCGTGAATATCAATAAGTTGGACAGCCATGTGAAAAAGCAGACCGCCAGCGTTGCCCAGTCTTCCAGCGCCATCGAAGAGATGCTCGCCAACATACAATCCGTTACCAATACGCTGGTGAAAAACAGTGGCAATGTAAAAGAACTGATAAACGCCGCTGAAGTGGGCCGCACGGGTTTGCAAGAAGTGTCCGCCGACATCCAGGAAATAGCCCGCGAGTCCGAGGGCCTTTTAGAAATCAACGCGGTTATGGAAAACATCGCCAGTCAGACCAACCTGCTCTCGATGAACGCCGCCATCGAGGCGGCTCACGCCGGTGATGCAGGCAAGGGCTTCGCCGTGGTTGCTGATGAAATCCGTAAACTTGCCGAAAACTCCGGCGAGCAGAGCAAGACCATTTCCACGGTACTCAAGAAAATCAAGGAATCCATCGACAAAATAACCGCGTCCACGGACAATGTTTTAAACAAATTCGAGGCTATTGACAGGGGCGTCAAGACCGTGGCGAAGCAGGAGGAGAACATCCTCAGCGCTATGGAGGAACAGCGCGTGGGGAGCAAGCAGATTTTAGATGCCGTCGGGCAGGTAAACGAGATCACCGGGCAGGTAAAATCCAGTTCCACGGAGATGCTTGAGGGCAGCACAGAAGTGATCCGTGAAGGCGAGAATCTTGAAAAGGCGACCCAAGAGATCACCGGAGGCATGACTGAGATGGCATCGGGCGCGAAGCAGATCAATGTGGCGGTAGACCGGGTGAATGAACTGTCTAGCCAGAATCACGAAAACATTGACATTCTGGTGCGGGAAATTTCGCGGTTTAAAGTCGAGTAAAAGAATAAACGTAAGTAATGTT
>JAITFA010000112.1 GCA_031281685.1 Treponema sp.
AGGCACATGGCAGACAGTGTCAGAGACTATGCGAAGGGATCAGAGACCACGCAGGCACATGGCAGACAGTGTCAGAGACTATGCGAAGGGATCAGAGACCACGCAGGAATTCTTACGGAAACATTGAGAGAAACAGAAAAAGCCGCGCACATTCACGCGCACGGCTTTCCCGCTCAATCGCTATTGCGGTATGTCGTCATCCTCCCGTATCTGCACACGGCGAATCTTGCCGCTGATGGTTTTGGGAAGCTCGTCCACAAACTCAATAATGCGCGGATACTTGTACGGGGCTGTAGTTTTCTTGACGTGGTTTTGCAGTTCTACCTTGAGTTCGTCGCTCGGCTTCCAGCCTTTGGCAAGCACTACGGTGGCTTTGACCACGGCGCCGCGCTCTGGGTCAGGTACGGCGGTGATGGCACATTCCAGCACTGACGGGTGTTCGTGAAGGGCGCTTTCCACCTCAAAGGGACCGATGCGGTAGCCGGAGCTTTTTATCACATCATCAGAACGACCTACAAACCAGAAATAGCCATCCTCATCTTTCCATGCCACATCGCCAGTGTAGTAGATGTCATCATGCCACACGCTTTGCGTAAGCTCGTCGTCACGGTAATAGCCGCCGAACATGCCGGCGGGTTTGCGCCTGTTAGTTCTGACCACGATCTGACCTTCCTCACCCATATCGCAGGACAAACCGTTCTCGCGCACAAGGTCGATGTCATAACCTGGTGAGGGTTTACCCATAGAGCCGGGTTTGGGTGTGAGCCAAGGAAAGGTGGCAAGCGTAACCGTGAGTTCGGTCTGGCCGTATGCTTCACGGAGTTCAAGACCAGTGGCGGCCAGAAACTGCTCGTAGATTTCCGGGTTGAGCGGCTCGCCGGCAACCGCGCAGTGCTTTAAGGCCGAAAAATCGTACTTCGATAAATCTTCCTTTATAAAGAAGCGATAGATCGTTGGAGGCGCACAGAAAGTAGTAACGCGATATCGGGTGATGACTTCAAGCATGGCGTGTGGCACAAAGCGGTCGTAATCGTAGACAAAGACAGCGGTGCCACAGAGCCATTGGCCGTAGATTTTGCCCCAAGCGGCTTTGGCCCAGCCAGTGTCGGCCACGGTGAGATGCAGGCCTCCGGGCTGTACCTGTTGCCAGAATTTTGCGGTCATAATGTGGCCAAGGGGATAGGCGAAGTCGTGGCGCACCATCTTTGGCATACCTGTAGTGCCAGACGTGAAATACAACAGCATAATGTCGCTGTTCGTATTAACCGGTTCTTGTGGGCGCGTGAACGGCGCGGGGTGCGCCATCAGCGCCTTTAAATCAAGCCACGGCGTATCTGCGGGTAAAGGGGCATCGAGCGGGGTATGGACCGAGCGACAGAATGCTTTGAAGCGTGGGAACGGCTTACCTCCCTCGCGGAGCTTCTGTTCAGCCTCGTTGATATGGCATATAACCTCCGCGTCATCAACGCACACAATACCGACAATGTCGGCGACCTCACTGCGGTAAACAATGTCTTTGGTGGTGAGCAGATGGGTCGCGGGAATGGCGATGGCGCCGAGCTTGTGGAGGCCGAGCAATATTGGCCAGTATTCCCAGCGACGTTTGAGGATAAGCATAACCGGATCGCCCTTACCGATTCCCGCGTCAAGGAAAACCCGTGCGGCTTGGTCTGAAAGGCGTTGCATATCAGCGTAGCTGAACTCCGCCACCGCGCCTTTTTCGTCGCACCAGAACATGGCGCGCTCATCAGGCTTCTCTTTTGCCAGCGCATCGACTACATCGTAAGCAAAGTTAAAATTGTCCGGCGTCTTTACCGAAAAATTGGCGTAAAAATCTTCATACGACGTAAAGTCGAGTGATGACACATAAGGTTCAAGCATGTTTTAAACTCCTAGAAAACAAAAGCTAAAAAGCGGGTGGGAGTCCCTCCGACGGCTTTCATGCCGTGGGACTCGTTGGAATCGTAGTAGACGCTGTCGCCTGGACCAAGCTCCATTTCATGACCACCGATGGAGATGAGTAGGCGACCTTCAAGCACATAATCAAATTCCTGCCCTGGGTGGGTGTTGAGGCTGATGGGCTTTGCTTCGGTGTCTGCCCGTGCCTCAACCATAAACGGTTCCGCCTTCTTCCGATGGAAGTTGTACGCGAGGTTCCAGTAGGTATACATAGGCCTGCGGCTCACTTCCGGCGCACGTCCGGCGCGGGTGAGACAATAGGTTTTAAGCTTGGGAGTTTCCCCGCTTATCAGCTCGGTGAGATCCACCTTGAAGCGTGCGGCAATCTCAACCAAAGCGCCAATAGGGAAGTCCTTCTCGCCGGATTCCCATTGTTTGTACTCAAGCGTGTTAAAACCCAGTTCTCGCGCCAGAGCCTCGGCGGAAATCTCCTCGATTTCACGCAGAACCTTTATCCGCGCAATAATATCACCTACTTCATCTGTCATAAAAGTTTGCTCCTTATCTTGCTGTTTTTTATACGCCCACACGGGGCGCGTGATAGAATATCAACGAAACGAAACGCCCACACCGTCATTGAGCCAGATCGCTGATGACTTTGAGATTGGCGTCAGCCTCACTTAGGCTAGGGTCGATTTCCAGGGCGTGGGTGAAGTCAAGTATGGCTTTGTTATAGTCAGCCAGGGTAACATACACCGAGCCGCGGTTGTTCAAGGCGATTGCGCATTGAGGATCGATCTCAATGGCCTTTGTGTATGCGGCTATGGCTTGGTCATATTCACCCTTTTTCTTCAAGGTTATTCCCATGTTGTTATAGGCAACGGTATCTTGGGGGTTAAGTTCCTGAGCGTGGCTGAAATCAGCAAGGGCATTGTCGTACTCGCCAATGTCGTCATAGGCCGCGCCCCGGTTGAGCCAGGCTTTGATATATGCTGGATCAAGTGTAACAGCCTCTGTGTAGTCTGCTATGGCTTTGTCATGGTCATGTGGTCCGGCAATGTAGGCGTTACCGCGATTATAATAGGCGCGGGCATAATCGGGAACAATGGCAAGCGCCTGAGTATAGCTCTCAATTGCCTGCTCATAGTCTTGCAGGCCACTATAGGCAATACCTAAGTTGTTGTATGCCTCGGCAAAGTCCGGCTTGCGTTCCAGCGCAGCCTGATAATCGCTTACCGCGCTCTCATAGTTACCTTGTGCGCTATAGGCATTGCCGCGATTATAATAGGTACTGGCATCATCATAAGCCAAGTTAATCACTTGGGTGTAGTCGGCTACAGCATCGGCGTAACCGCCAAGCTCGTAGTAAACATTGGCACGGCTATAGTACGAGTCTGCATAGTCAGGCTCAAGCGTGATGGCGTGGTTCTGGCAGTCTATGGCGTTCTTATAGTCGCCAAGCTGAAAGTAAGCGCCGCCCATGTTATACCAAGCTTCGGTGAAGTCCGGCTTGATGGCAAGGGCGTTTAGATAGTCGCTGATTGCCGCCTCGTAGTTGTTCAGGGCTTTGTACGCAAAACCACGGTTACTGAATGCTTCGGCGTAGTCCTGCCTAATGGCAAGCGCCGCCGTACAGTCCATTATCGCCGCCGCATAGTCGCCAAGCAGGGCGTGTAAACCGCCGCGATTGTTCAAGGCTTCGGGATAGTCCTGCCTGATGGCAAGCGCCTGGGTATAGGCGTCTATGGCCCCGTAGAGATCGCCATCTTTGTAGGCTACGACGCCACGCTCAAACCAGTTCCCGGCTTCATCCGTGTAGACCGGCTGGGGATGGACTGAGAATGTCAGAACCAGAGCGACAAACCCTGTTAATATGAATTTCTTCATTATGATCCTCCAATGACAAGGTAACATAAAACAAAATCTTATACGAGCCGCGCTCTGTGTTAAGGTGCGATATATCATACCCCACAGTGGGCCGATGGCGATGAGGACGAGAACACCACAGGCGAAGACGAAGTCGGCCCTGCCCCACGCTGGAAACCAACACCGCTACCCAAGAAGAGGGTTTTGCTATTGAAGACGGTATGCTGGTTAAATACAAGGACAAAGCAAAGGTTGTTACCATTCCTGCATCGGTTACCAGCATAGGGGAAAAGGCGTTTACTTGGCGCAAAAGCCTTGCCTCTATAAACCTACCAGCCGGACTGACCTGCATAGGGGAAGAGGCATTTGAGGAGTGCGAAATCCTTTCCTCTATAAGCCTGTATGCACAAAAGCCGCCTACAGTAGTTGGAGACTTATACCTTCCCGCCTCTGTGTATGTCTACGTTCCTGTGGCTTCCCTTAACGCCTACAGAAATGAGCCTCAATGGGATCTCTACGGTGACTCGCTACGGGCTTTGTCCTAACGGAAATGGTTGGCGCACCGTTCCAGGGTTCTTGAAGGACTTCCCCAGAGTTGCCCGGTAGTTTTAAAAAAAGGAAAGACAGGCAATAGAGAAGTCGCACGGAGGGTTGGAATACGAAGGTACATGTGGTAACAGCAAGCGGCAGCCTGGTTACAGGGTTTAGTTT
>JAITFA010000129.1 GCA_031281685.1 Treponema sp.
TGCGCCTTTTCGCTCTGCTTCCCCAACAACACTGGTAAAACACTCCGCGTAAGGTTTGAGTTCCGACCGCTTGAACGGTCCCGCAGAACAGGGAATAGCCTGTTTCCCCAGCCGCCTCAATACAGAACAAAGCGCGAGCTGGCTTCCCACGCAGTCGCCGTCCGGCTCCTTGTGGCCAACAACAAGGAATTTATCACTACTTTTGATGAAATCCAGAAGTTCTCCCGGAACAACTACAGCCATAACACCCCTCTTAACAGATTAAGATATTGAACTGACGGTCTTTACCGGAAACGACTGGTTTTCCGTTTTTGATATATACGTCAATTTCGGTACGCAGGCCAAACTCAGCAAAGTATAAGCCCGGTTCCAGCGAAAAACAGGAACCTTCAAGGAGCGGACGGGAATCAGGGAACTCAACTGAGTCCATATTCACACCGGATCCATGTACCTCAGTATCTATACCATGTCCAGTACGATGTTTTAAAGCGGAAGCATAGCCCATGCCGATTAAGAGTTCTCGCATTTTACGGTCAACATCAGCGCCAGAAAGCGTACGCCTCTCGGCGATAAAACGATACACCTCTTCGCGGGCGCTCACCAGATCGGTAAAGACCTGTTCAACACGCGGCGGAACTTCCCGCGCAAAGATACCGACCCATGATATATCGGCGTAGATTGCGGCTGGCGCTACTTCTTTGGCCCAGAGGTCGAACTGGATCACATCTCCCTCGACAAATGTCGCGCCTGCGCCGGAAAAATCATAGTGAGGGTTGCCGGAGTTTACACCCGCGCCGACAATCGGGCTGTGATCAGTTATAAGGCCGCGCCTGTGCATCTCGTCCAGAAACAAGCCGCGAATATCGCCTTCACACAGGGACTGGTGAAGGGTATGCGCCTCTTTCACCCGTTCCCACGCCAGAGCGACTATATCGTAGAGATGTCGGGCAGCCCGCTTGTGGGACGCGATGCCTTCTGCACCTAGAAGACCCTTGAAACGCTGAACCAGCCCAGCCGCTGAACACAGACTAAGCCCGCCTGACTCAAACGTATGCGCGAGTCCCACGTCGAGGAGCGAAATAGCCGGCAGGGTGTCAGAGACATGCACACCCCAGCGTGCGCCAGCCAAGCCCTTGAGCGCGGCGATAAATTCCTCACGACTCTGGTACACAATAACCCTGCCCGGAACCTTGTCAAGGATGGAAGTCTCAATCGCGTGAATGATTTTGAGTGGCTCCACGCTGGCGCTCACCGCGTAGACCCAGATTCGGGAATTCGTTGAATCAGCAGGCAGACCTAGTATCGCGTCAGAAAGCGTATCCCGATGATGAAAGTTACAAAAAAGCCATCCGTCAAGTTCTTCATCCCGGATGGCTTTTTGCATGACGTACAGTTCTTGTTTAGTCATTTTTGCTTTTGTAACGCTTCCTGTAGAAAGGCGGCGACACTCCGCAGAGGGTGACCATTTAATCAGAACTCCAGTTTGATCGTCTCAACGTTCTCAAACTTGTCATTAATGTCTACTCCGGCTGGAACATGGCCCCATGTTTCATGGGAGCGCTCCTTGCGGACGTACAGGCGGACATGGCTGAACTCGCCGTCCTTGTAATAGACCGCGAGATACGGCCATCGCGCCCCGGGCCCAAGTAGGATTACTTCGCCCTTGGGTATTCCACCTACCTCTTCATCGAACCACTCAAGCGGCAGATACGTCGTGGCCGAACCAATAGCGCCTTTCCGGTAAGTTACCACATACCCTTTCCGGTATGGGTAGACCTTCTGAATCGGAGCATTCACATAGTAGTAGTCCGAACCACTAGAGTTTTCAGTCTCCTCCTCTTGGGCAAACACCGGAACCGATGTCAACGCGATGCAGATAGCAACAAGTAACACAACCTTCTTCACATTAAACCTCCAATCTCACAAAAGATTATAATCTAATTGATCATACTCATTTATTATTAACTGTGCAAGTAGTATAAGCATGAACTTGACCTAATACAGAGTGAAGAATAGAATAACATAGGAGGGTTAAGAAAGAATGTCTGATCTTCGTAATGATGTGCTGGAAGATGGAGATTTTGATACTATCCTGTCGCCAGACATTGAGTTTAAGGGAACTATCAGCTTTGAGAAGCCCTTTCTTATTCGAGGAAAAGTTTCCGGCGCGATAGACGCGAGCGCTCTGCTACTGATCGATGAAGAGGCGACGCTTGAGGTTACCACGATCAAGTCGCCACGGGTGATCATTCGTGGAACAGTGCGGGGAGAACTGATTAGCGCCGACAAAGTTGAGATAACCGCTACTGGGCAGCTTAACGGGGATATCCATACCAAGGAAATCGCGATGGAACCCGGGTGTGTGTTTAATGGTCGCTGTGTTATGGGAAGGGAGTGACGCTATGAGAAGCGGTCTTTTCGCCCTGTTTCTGCTTTTGCCGCTCTGTTCATTACTCGCCCAGACTAGGCCTGACGCGCTTGCGGAGTATCGGCGAGGGAATTTTGAGCGGTCGGTCGCCATCTGCAAAGATGAAATGCTTGAGAATCCCCGAAACATAGAATCCCATGTGGTTATTTGCTGGAGTCTTATCCGGCTTGCGCGGTATCAGGAGGCATTGGTCTATGCCACTGACGGACTGGGGATCAGTCGTTATGATCCGCGAATCATTGAGGTTCTTGGTGAAATCCACTACTCCGAAGGACGCAATGCCGAGGCGCTTCGCTACTTTCAGGAGTATGTTACTTTAGCGCCGGAAGGGCAGCGTATTGAGATTGTTTACTACTTTATTGGCGAAATTTACATCCGTCTGGGTCGATTCCGCCATGCAGACATTGCCCTTTCGACTGCGGTTCACTGGTTGCCGGGTAACGCGGCTTGGTGGACGCGCTTGGCGTATGCTCGTGAAAGCGTCGGCGACTTACAGGAAGCGATTACTGCGTATGAGCAGGCGCTTGCGTTGAATCCCCAGCTTGCCGATGCGCGTCGTGGCCTTAGCCGTGTCCGACAGTTACTGAGCGAGACTCGTTGAACAGCGCCCCCGCGATCCCACCGATGTTTTTTTCCATATATACACTTGGCTGTAAGGTAAACCAGATCGAGAGTGAAGCCATTACCGCCGCTTTTCGGGATGCGGGCTTTACTGTGCTTCCCTGGGGTGCGCCTCCCGATAGAACCAATGCTCCTATTCTTGTTATCAACACCTGTACCGTAACCTCCAAGGCCGAACAAAAGGCGCGGCGGGTCATCAGGAATGCTCTTCGCCTGCCCTGTGTGGCGCTCATCGTAAGCGGCTGTTACGCAGAGTTGGACGTACACAACATAGCCAATCTTGCGACAGAAGAGCCAGATTTAGCGCCGCTCTTTGTACTTGGCGGTGGAAAAAAGGACGCTCTGCTTGACCTGCCCAGTTTCCTCGCGGCTAGGGTCAACGACGCGCCTCTGACGGCGCTGGTATCGCAATGGCTGAACAGGATACTGATGTCTGGCACCAGCGGCGCGGTCTTCACATCGGTGTCTGGCGCCAGTAAACTGCCGTGTCCCTCACTGGTGCCAGAGACCGGGGTGTCTGGCACCGATGAACAACCTAAACCGCCGCGCCTCACACCAGTGTCTGGTGCCAACGACGCGGCCTTCCGTTTCAATCTGGCAAACTTTTCCTTTCACTCAAGGGCTTCGCTCAAGATTCAGGATGGCTGTGA
>JAITFA010000162.1 GCA_031281685.1 Treponema sp.
GATCGCCTGCTGACCGCAGCGGCCCAGCAGCCTGTCGCGTTCCGCTCACGGCGCTTTAACCGCCCGTTTTTGGCGGTCAGGGAACATTTTTCTGGGGGCAAACGAAACTTCGTTTGAGGCAAAGACAAGTTTCCCTGAGGCAGAGAAAACCTGTTCCGGCTTGGAACAAACATTTGTTCCGGGGATCATATAACGCTGAAGATGTTTCATACCTGTCTTTCCGAGCAGTAAACGCCGATGCTCTGGGTTTACCACGAGAAGGCTTGACATACTAAATATGTTTCTATGATAAAGAGACATCAACTACCATAAGGAGGTTTGTATGAGCTATCAGCCAAGTCTGGAACAGGCAGCCGCGCTTGCCAGCGGCTATCGAAGGGTTCCGGTTTCAAAAAGTATGCCAATGGGAACACGGACGCCGATTGATACGTTCCTGATTCTCAAGAACGTGAGCAGGCAGTGTTTTATCCTGGAAAGCCTTGAAGACCCGGACAAACGGGGGCGCTATACCTTTCTGGGCTATGACCCCAAACTGGAAATCACCTGCCTGAATAGGGCGCTCAGTATTAAAAACGGGACGCGCCTGAACCTTGCTACGAATAAACCGGGCGATTATATCAAACAGATTATCGAAGATAACAAATGCCCGATACTGCCGGAACTGCCGCCCTTCTCCGGCGGGCTGGTCGGTTACTTCTCCTACGACTATATCAAATATGAGGAGCCGTGTCTCAACCTCGACGCTGAAGACAGCGAGGGCTTTAAGGATGTAGACCTCATGCTCTTTGACAAGGTAATCGTCTACGATCACCTTGAGGGAATGATCATCATCATTGTTAATATCAGTACCGAGGCTCTGGAGGAAAACTATAAACGCGCCGTTGGCGAACTGGACCACATTGAGCGGCTCATCACAGGCGGGGAAAGCGCAAAGCTCAAGCCGCTACTCATACGCTCCCCGTTTCGTGCGCTCTTTGACAAGAACCAATACTGCGACATGGTGATAAAAGCCAAAGACCACATCCGCGAGGGCGACATCTTTCAGGTGGTGTTGTCTAACCGGCTTGAGGCTGATGTGGAAGGGAGCATCTTTGAGACCTACCGTATCCTGCGGGAGACAAATCCCTCCCCCTATATGTTCTACTTCTCCAGCGATGACATTGAAATCGCGGGCGCGTCACCGGAAACGTTGGTTAAACTGCGGAACAACACGCTCTTCACCTTCCCGCTGGCTGGTACGCGGCGGCGCGGCGCAACCTCCGAAGAAGACAAGGCGCTTGAGCAGGAACTGCTTGCCGACCCCAAAGAACTTGCCGAGCATAACATGCTCGTTGACCTTGGCCGCAACGACTTGGGGAAGCTCTGCGAATTCGGCTCGGTATCGGTGGACAAGTACCTTTCCGTTGAACGCTTTTCCCACGTGATGCACATTGGTTCCACGGTTAAGGGGAAAATTCGCGCCGACAAAACCGCGCTTGACGCTATTGACGCGGTGCTGCCCGCAGGTACGCTTTCCGGCGCGCCCAAGATACGCGCCTGCCAGATCATCAACGAGCTTGAAAACAACAAGCGCGGCATCTACGGAGGGGCAATCGGCTACATCTCCTTTACCGGCGACATGGACACCTGCATTGCCATCAGAATCGCGTTCAAAAAAAACGGCAAGGTCTTTGTCCGTTCCGGCGCTGGAATCGTAGCGGACAGCGTACCAGCCAACGAATACGAGGAATGTAACAACAAAATGAAGGCGGTCTTAAACGCCTTGCGGCAGTCACACGGAGGGGCAAAATGATCCTACTCATTGATAACTACGATAGTTTTTCGTTTAATCTCTATCAGCTCATCGGGAGCCTGAATCCTGATATAAAGGTCGTCCGTAACGACGGAATCTCTCTAGCGGATATTGTCGTGCTTCATCCAAGCCATATTGTTATATCGCCCGGTCCGGGGAAGCCCGCCGACGCGGGCATCTGTGAGGACGTGGTTTCCAGTTTTGCGGGAAACATCCCTATTCTGGGCGTGTGTCTTGGACACCAAGCCATCTGCGAAGTTTTTGGCGCCACGGTTTCCTACGCCAAAACCCTTATGCACGGCAAGGCGTCCGCCATCACGGTTGATCCGGCCAGTGTCCTGTTCGCGGGTTTGCCGCCCAGCATACAAGGGGCGCGCTATCACTCACTCGCCGCCCTGTTGGGAACGCTCCCCGACACGCTTGTGGTAACAGCCACTGCGAATGACGGCGAAATCATGGCTGTACAGCACCGCGACCACGCGGTCTACGGCTTGCAATTTCACCCGGAATCAATTCTGACTCCTGACGGCAAAACCATACTGGCAAACTTTCTGGCAATACGTTAAAAATAGCGCCGGACTCCGAGATACGCGCCGAAGTATGAGGGGAGCGTTTCGTTATAGAGTGTCCATAAACGGTAGCCAGCGAAATATTCCCAAGCCTTCACCATGATACCCATCTCAAGTTCCAGCTCGCCTATGGAAAAGCGCTTAAATAGTTGAGAGCCGCCCTTGAGCCTGAACGTGAGCGGCTTTACTGGATACAGGCGCACTTCAAAACCGGTCGTAACGCCGTGCCGCGCAAGCACGCCGTTCCAGAACTGCCACTGGACATAGAAGCTGGCGTTGAACGGGTTGAACTGCAAGAGCGAAAAATGTATGCCAAGCCGCGTTCCAACCTGAAACTTCTGCGCGTCTGTTATAACATAGGCGTCGGCATACGGTCCGATGAACTTATAGGCGTTACCACTGAACGAAACCCATGAGCCGCCGCCAATATCATTGAGATAAAAACCGCTCAGGCTCGTGGAAAACCTGTAGTATTTCGCGTCACCGGCGTATACCTTCGTATGTATGAGCGTATCATCGACAGGTCGCCGGATATATCCCCCTGCTTGGTAAGGGTAATCCGCGTAATAAAGATAAATATTATTGTAAAACCAGAGAATACCGAACATCTGCGCCAGAAAATCTCCAAAGCCGCTGTGCGATGATTGCTCATCGCTGGATTCGGACGGCGTTTCAGGCTTGGGATTCTGCTCCGACTCAATAACGCGGTCGCTGAAAGAGTCAAGATCAGCGTAGGCGCGCATAGTCATAACGAAGACAAACAGGATTAACAGGGTGTTTTTATACATATTCATATCATAGCAAATTCTTTAGCCAATAACAAAATTGCTGGAGCCAAATCGAATGAAAAGCAGTATAGTCTAGCGATGGATGTCAAAGATTTAGTTGTGTTTAGAAAGACCAGTCTGGTCGATTATCCGGGTAAGGTCGCGGCGGCGCTGTTCTTTCGCGGATGCAATCTCCGCTGTCCCTGGTGTCAGAACCGTGAACTGGCGCTGGCGAGCGACACGCCGGACCAGACGTTCATCTCGCCTGACGAGGCGCTGCGCCATATTGAGAAACGCCGCGCCGTACTTGGCGGCATGGTACTGAGCGGCGGTGAGCCGACCTTGTATCACGAGCTTCCAGCCCTGATTGCCCGCATCAAGGCGCTGGGGCTTCTGGTAAAGCTCGATACCAATGGTATGGCGCCTCATGTTCTGGAAACCTTGTTTGGGCAAAGGGAAACCACGCCTGATTACATTGCCCTTGACCTGAAACTCGCGCCCGTGCGTTACGCCGTGCTGGGCGCGAAAAACCCCACAGCGCGGCTCAAGGAAAGCGCCGCCCTTATCCACGCGGCAGGCGTTGATCACGAGTTCCGCAGCCTTGCCCTGCCCCATGGTTTTTTTACGGATAACGATGTTGAGGCGCTTGCCCCGCTCGTTGACGACGCGCCCTGGTTTTTCAGGCTCTTCCAGCCGGGTAACTGCCTTGATCCCACATGGGATGAGTTTCCCGCAGCCCAAAAGGAGGATGGCGCGAGGCTGGCGCAGAAAGCCGGGCAACTGGGAAAGCGGGTTGGTGGAGAGGCAACATGAAGACCACGAGCAAACATTCGCGACCATTCATGTCATTCGCGGACCCTTCTAAGGCGTAACGGCTGACTCCACAGTTTTAACGGTGAACCCTACAGTTAAAAATCCTGACTCCACAGTTTTAACGGTGAACCCTACAGTTAAAAATCCTGACTCCACAGTTTT
>JAITFA010000202.1 GCA_031281685.1 Treponema sp.
CTTGTAGTATAGACGTACTGTATTCATCTTTGCCGCTTCCAGCCGGTGAGTTGGTAGAGATACTCTCTGTATCCCATAGATAACATTAAAACTTTTGCACTCAAAATCCGACTTTGCGTGAAAATTATAACTTTAAGAATCCGACTTTGCGTGAAAATTTGTCCGACTTTGCATGAAATGTTACATACTGACTCACGGCTCTGACACTCACGTCTGACACCCATGTCTCTGGCACCAACGGCACTGACACTCACATCTGACATCTGGCACCAACCTCACCCATGTCTGACACCTGACTTATGTCTCTGATACCAACGGCTTTGGCACCAATGTCTCTGGCACCAACCTCACCCATGTCTGACACCTGACTTATGTCTCTGGCACTCACGTCTGACGCCCTGACCCATGGCTCTAGCGCCCATGTCTCTGACACTCACGCCTGACACCAACATCCGGCTATGCCTATGTCAGACTCCTTCGGGGTGTAGGCTAGACCCCGAAAGGGGTTCAAGCTAGACCCCGAAAGGGTGTAGGCTAGACCCCGAAAGGGTGTAGGCTAGACCCCGAAGGGGTTCAAGCTAGACCCCGAAGAGTAAGTAATAGCATTGACGAGGAAGACGCATAGTCTGAACATTCCCCGCGTGTCAGGGAACTGAAAGAGCTGCCGCTGTTAATCCCTAGCGATCAATGAGTCGCCGCAATAAGTGGTCGTTGTGCCGCCATGAGGGGGAGCTTTTGACGCGCAGGTCAAGTTCAACCTTCCAGTCAAAAATACGGTTCAGGTCTTTCTCGGCGGCGAGCCGGATCGCCTTGATCATGGCGCCACCCTTGCCAACCACCATACCTTTTTGGGACTCCCGTTCCGTAATAATGAAGGCGCGTACCCAGAGCTTCTTTTTATCACTTGCATCTATATCAATCAGTTCCGCGTCCGCCACTTCAACATAGAGGGCGTGGGGCAGTTCCTCGCGCAGGCGGTTGATAGCCTTCTCGCGGATTAGCTCGGCGATACGGAAGTTTATGTCCTGATCCGTGTAGTAATCGTCCGGGTAAAAGGACTGGCCCTCAACAGCCATCGAAAAAAGGCAGGTCAATAGCGGCTCAAGACCGTCGTTTTTCAGGGCGGAGACTTGGAAACAATGCGATTCATCAAGACCGGGCAAGCGTTCCCTCAGAAAGGCGCGGTATTGCTCATAGTCCGCGCCGTCGGCGTCCATCTTGTTCACCACCGCAACGGTACGCGCAGCCATTGTCCCAAGACGGGCGGCAACTGCTTCCTCTTCGGGACCCGGGGCGCGAGAGGCGTCCAGCACATAGAGCGCAATGTCCACTTCCTCAAGGGCGCGGTCAGATACCTCAATCAGCTTCCGGTTCAGCTTGCGCTCAGACTTGTGCCGGCCCGGAGTATCCACAAACACAATCTGCCCCTCACTCCGGTTCACAATGCCGCGTATGGCGTTCCGCGTGGTCTGAGGCACGGCGCTCACAATGGCGACTTTCTGGCCGCAGAGCTGGTTCACGAGCGTGGATTTGCCCACTGAGGGGCGGCCAATCACCGCGACAAAGGCGGCTTTTTTTACCGAATCGCTCATAAGTTCATAAACAGTGCTGACTTTTCAGGAGCAGCTCATACGCCGCCTGCGCATCTTGCGCGGCAAGCAACTCAGCGCGAAACATGGGGTTTTTGAACCGCGCGCTAAAAAACGAAATGGTTTGCAGGTAATAGTCCCGCTGCTTGTAGGCTGCGGCAATCATCAGAATCAACCGCACCGGTTCGTCGTCAAGCGGCTTAAAGTCAACAATGTCAGTACGACTGATACCAATGGAAACAACAAGGTCAGTAACTGACGAGAGCCGGACGTGGGGAACGGCAATGCCCCGTCCAATCGCGGTACTCATCAGCTCTTCCCGTTTGAATATCTCCTTGGCAAGCTCCTGGGCGTTTTTAACCTGCGGTAACTGGGCTAACTTATCCACCATTGCCAAAAGCGCGTCATGCTTGGACAAGTTATTGAGAAACAGAATACGATCAGGGGAAACAATAGTCTCAAGCTGGACTACTGACGACCTTTGCGGAGGTTTGCTGGCGGTAAGCCGGTCATTAACCCAATGTTCAATTTCACTTTTTTTGAAACGCCAGACCGTTCCAATCTTTCCCGCAGGAATCTCCCCTTTCTGCGCCCAGTCGTAGACTGTTCGCTCAGAAACGCGCAGGTATTTAGCAACTTCTTCAATTGTAAGGATATCACCTTCAAACATGACCGCTCCTTTATGTTTAATATGGCGTCAGCAACCCCACGCCTAAAGCCACGGGCTTGTAGCCTGGGCTGATCGCTCGGCTTGCTCTACAAGGTTTCTGCTTCTTCCCGTTTCCGGTATTTCCACAGCGGTTTCGCCATCGTAGCCAAAAGCCAGAGCCTCCATGTCCACAGACCTTAATTCCCCGCGCCGTGCGGCTATGTCTTCGCCTAATCTTCGCAGGTTTACCGTCATACGCAGGGCTTGGCGGCTGTCTTTTAACGACTCATAGGCATTGTTCAAGAAGACCCGCGGTTCATCTGCCGGACATATTCGCGCTTTGAAGGCTCTCTGTATCTTCATGGGTGTAGTCTAAGCTATCCTTAATCTAAACGTCAACAATAGTTCTTCCCAAGCTATCTCTTGACTCCGCCTATCAGCGCCACTACTACTGACGCAGACTAGCCGCCAGCTCGTGCAGGGAGTCATAGGGATAGAGCGCGCCGATGGTGGTGTTGACCTGTTCCGCGCCGCTTCCGCCAAAACGCACCGGCGCGTCCGGCGCCATGAACTCGCTCAACACCTGCCGGCAGGCTCCGCAGGGACCAACCGGCGTTTCCGAGTCCGGCGTTGCGATTGCCAGCGCCACAAAGGAACGCCGTCCCTTGCTTACTGCCTGTACCACGGCGCTCCGTTCCGCGCAGATGGTGAGGCCAAAGGAGCGGTTCTCCACGTTACAGCCTGTATACACGCTTCCGTCATCGGCGAGCAGAGCAGCTCCCACATGAAACTTCGAGTAAGGCGCATAGGCAAGGGCCGCGGCTTTCAGGGCTTCGTTAAACAATGCCCGCATTTGCGAATCAAGCGCGGAAGCGTTTGTTCCAGACGGCGTCTCCTCACACAGCCTTATCGGGCTTGAGTCAGGACAGCTAGTGTACTTTTCCATGTTCTTTCCTCCTAAAACAGTATACCTCAATACCTTGTTCATTGCGCATGGGTGCCAGACGTCATTGATTGCCAATATGAAAAATGTTTCCATTTTCAGATTGACGCTTTATCCTTGTTAAGCTACTATCAAGCTATGGCATACACACGTCCCGCGAACTATAAGACTCGCCAGAGTCAGCGCGTTCTTGACTACATGGCTTCTCTGGGAGACCGCCATGTTACGGTGAGCCAAATTGCGCAGCACTTCATCCATGAGGGCGCGGCTATCGGGCAAACCACCATTTACCGCCAGCTTGAGAAGCTGGTGAGTCTCGGCAGCATAAGGAAGTACACACACGGAGAGGGTGACGGCGCCTGCTACCAGTATGTAGCAAACAGCGCCTGCGTCGAGCATTTCCATCTCAAGTGCGAAGACTGCGGGGAACTCATCCACCTTGACTGCGAGTTGCTGGATGAAATCAAGCGGCATCTCCTCACTGAGCATGAGTTCCAAATCAATGCGCTCAAAACAGTGTTCTACGGGAAATGTGGAAAATGCCGTCAAAAGGAGTTAAAAAAATGAAACAATGGTGTATCGGGGCGCTTATGTTACTGACGCTTATGTCAGTGGAAGCGCGGGCAAAACAGGACGCCGTTCCTGCTGGCCATCTTAGTGTGGTAACAGCGGTGTTTCCGGCGTATGACTTTGTACGGGAAATCGCCGGAAGCGATGTCAGCGTGTCTATACTGCTGCCGCCGGGGATGGAGAGTCATTCGTTTGAGCCAACGCCGCAGGATATCGTCAGGATACAGAACAGCGCCCTCTTCATCTGTGTTGGCGGCGAGTCTGAATCATGGGTTGAGCGGGTGCTTTCGTCAATGGATACAAGCAGGATGCGGATTGTGCGGATGATAGATTGTGTGCAAGCCTTAGAAGAGGAAGTGGTCGAGGGGATGCAAGTGGAGGAGGAAGAGGAGGAGCTTGCCTATGATGAACACGTCTGGACCTCGCCGCGTAATGCTGTGCGTATTGTGGAGCAAATCACTGCCGCGCTTGTGGCGCTGGATACGCAAAACGCCGCCGCCTATCAGCAGCGTACTGCCGCCTATCTCGCTGAGCTGGAAACGCTTGACGCGGTGTTTCGTAACGCAGCCGCAAGCGGAACCCGCAAAACCATTGTGTTTGGCGACCGTTTCCCCTTTCGTTACCTTGCCGAAGAATACGGTCTTTCATACTTTGCCGCCTTCCCCGGCTGCTCCACTGAAACCGAGGCAAGCGCCGCGACTGTAGCCTTCCTCATCAGAAAGATACGGGAAGAACACATACCAGTTATTTTTCATATAGAACTGTCGAATGAGCGCATGGCTGACATGATTAGCGAGGAAACCGGAGCGGCAAAACGTTTGTTACACGCCTGTCACAACATCTCAAAGCGCGACTTTGATCAGGGGCGTACCTATCTGGACATTATGAATCAGAATGTGATTAACCTTAGAGAGGCGCTGCGTTGACCCTTATCGCCTGCAAAGACGCGGCTTTTGCGTATGATGGAAACATTGTTATAAAAAACCTTAGTTTCGAGGTTGGAACTGGCGACTATCTCTGCGTGGTTGGGGAGAATGGTTCCGGCAAAAGCACCCTCATCAAGGGCTTGCTTGGTCTTCTGCCGCCGCACGCTGGAAGCGTGGTGTGGGGAGACGTGAAACACAACGAGATCGGTTATCTTCCCCAGTACAAGGCTGCGCGCAAGGACTTCCCCGCGTCGGTGTCAGAGGTAGTTCTTTCAGGCAGACAGGGCGGGCGAGGCGTATTGCCGTTTTATTCCAGACAGGACAAGGCTATTGCCGCCGAGAACCTTGAGCGGCTCGGCATCGCCGGTCTGCGAAAAAAGTGTTACCGCGAACTGTCCGGCGGTCAGCAGCAGCGGGTACTGCTTGCCCGTGCGCTTTGCGCGTCGCGGAAGCTGTTGCTTCTGGACGAACCGGCTTCGGGCCTTGATCCGCTTATCAGCGTGGAACTGTATCGTCTTATCGCCAAAATCAACCGCGAAACCAGCGTTGCGATTGTCATGGTATCGCATGACATCAAGAGCGCTGTGGAGAACGCGAAACGCATTCTCCACGTCAAGCACGAGCAGCTCTTTCTGGGAAGCCCCGATGAATACCAAGGCTCAGCGATAGGAAAAGAATTTTTGAACGCAAGCAGCGAATGATTCTATACAGACCAGTCAACCAAGCGCCCATGAATAAGGTGAATACTCACGAACAGCTATGACAGCTATCTAATCCATTCGTGTAATCCGTGAACTTTTCTATAAGTACAGAATGGAAGTAACTACCGATAGACTACAACGGCTGACTCATTCGTTAAGACTTCTGACTTAAAAGCTGTAGCGAATAATCCAGAAGCTGTTACTGCTGCCTTAGAAGCTATAGCGGCTGACTCCACAGTTAAAACTGGCGAGTCTAAAGTTTTAACTGGCGACTCCACAGTTAAAACTGGCGAGTCCACAGTTAAAACTGGCGAGTCCACAGTTTTAACTGGCGAGTCCACAGTTTTAACTGGCGAGTCCACAGTTAAAACTTTTAACCCCACAGTTTTAACTGGCGAATCCACAGTTTTAACTTTTGACTCCACAGTTAAAACTGGCGACTCCACAGTTTTAACTTTTTACCCCACAGTTATAACTGGCGAGTCTACAGTTTTAACTGTTAACCCCACAGTTATAACTGG
>JAITFA010000209.1 GCA_031281685.1 Treponema sp.
GGGCGTGCGCCAATCACGATACAGGGACCGTTTAAGGGTGGACGGGTTAGCCTTGAGTGTCCCACTAGTCAATACCTTTCGGCGCTGCTTTTGGCCGCGCCTCTTGCGGAGAAAGACGTTGTCACTGAGATCGATGTGCCTCTGCTCAACGAAAAGCCGTATGTCGAGCTTACCCTTTCGTACCTTGATTCACAGGGCATTGTTTATGAGAAAGCGCCTGACTTTTCCTACTTCCGCCTTTATGGGGGACATAGTTATAAACCTATGAACGGCCCGGTTCCCGCAGATTTTTCTTCAGCGGCGTTTCCAGCGTGTATTGCGGCAATCAGGGGAGAGCCGCTTAGTCTGCCCAGCCTTGATCCGGCTGACGCGCAGGGAGACAAACGCATGTTTGATATGCTGGCTCACATGGGCTGTACGGTGAACTGGACAGAACAAGGCGTCAGCGTTTCCCGAAATGGTCCCCTGCGTGGCGGCGTCTTTGACCTGAACGCTACGCCTGACCTTTTGCCCATCATGGCTGTAGCCGCCAGCTATGCTGAGGGGGAAACCGCGCTGGTCAATGTGGCTCATGCGCGTATCAAGGAAACCGACCGCATTGCGGTTATGGCCGCTGAACTAGGGAAACTCGGCATTTGCTGCGCGGAGCGCCCTGACGCGCTCATCATTCAGGGGGGCAAGGTTCGGGGCGGCGAGGTTGACGGCCACGGCGATCACCGCGTAGTCATGGCGCTTGCGGTGGCGGCGCTTGGCGCGTCCGGCCCGGTCAGCATCGACAGTGCCGAAGCCGCAAGCGTAACCTACCCTAGTTTTCTCCACTCCATTGCGGGTGAGTGCGCTTAACCCGGAGGCCAGGCAAGGGGACGACCACCGAGTACGTGGATATGAAGGTGGTCAACGGTCTGTCCCCCGTCGGATTTGCAGTTAATCACAAAACGCGCTCCGTTTTCCGCACAACCGAGCGCGACAGCCAGCTTCTGCGCCTGATCGAGTAGCTTTCCCAATAGCCGGCTGTCATCCGTCTCCATGATGTTCCTGATGTGTTGCTTGGGTATCACCAGAAAATGTATTGGCGCTTGCGGGGCCACGTCGTGAAAAGCCAATAGTTCATCGTCTTCATAGATTTTCCGCGCCGGTATCTCTCCACGCGCGATCTTGCAAAAGATACAATCTTCCATAAGACCTGAGTATAGCGTAACTCAGAATTCATAATCTAGGGGAAACGTATTGAAATTATAATAAGTCTTGTATGAAATATCATACATAAGATTCGCTTATATAAGGCGTATTTGCCTTTATCTGCACAGCTATTTAATTGTAGTATAATAAATTACACAACAATACGGCTCTTGGCACGGAAATGGCTTTTATACGGGTATTCAGGAGGTCTGTTGTGAACGCCAAACAGAAAAAAAGCAATCTGGCAAAAACCAGGGTCTCTGCTACCGATGATATTTTGCAGACGTATTTTACTCAAATAAAGAAGATACCCTTACTGAGTTTTGAGGAAGAGCTTGAGTTATCCAGACAGATACAGGCAGGAGACTCGGCGGCTCGGCAGAAGCTGATCGAAGCCAATCTGAGACTGGTGGTCAAAATCGCCTGCTCCTATAAGACGCCGGACGTTGCCTTTATGGACATTATTCAGGAAGGAAACATGGGTCTCATGTACGCCACTGAGAAATACGACCACAAGCGACACTTTCGTTTTTCAACTTACGCGCATTGGTGGATACGGCAATTTATCACCCGTTTTCTGACCAATAAGCGCCGCGCCATTCGCCTGCCGCACCGGAAGGAGGAAGTACTCCGCAAAATCCAGCAAAACATTCATGCGCTGACCCAGCGTCTGTCACGGCAACCAAGTGATCAGGAAATAGCCGATGATCTGGGGATTTCTGTTGAGGAAGTCAACTTCGTTCTCAACATGACAAGCTCTCAGCTCCCCCTTGAGATTGCCGACGAAGAGGATGATACCCTCTCGATACTCGAACTTCACGAGGACTACACCTACAGTCCAGAGTGCGAGTTCTTCCGGCAGTTCTCTCGCGACGACACCCTGCGTATTCTGAACCGCTTACAGGCTAACGAGAAATGGGTACTCGTGTACCGGTTCCAGCTTAACGGCGGCAAGAAGTGCACACTCCGCAATATCGGCAACAAGCTAGGCCTTTCCCCGGAAACCGTGCGCCAGATCGAAATCAGGGCGCTCAAGAAAATGCGCACTCATGCGGAAGAACTGCGTGAAAGCCTTTCCGCAAGCTGATCTTTATAAAAGCCCCTGCCGCATCCCGCGACAGGGGCTTTTTAAGATGTTGTAAACAAGCCACAGCAAGTTATGGGTATGGTCTGCGGCCTTCCATCCAAATCAAGGTCTATTCAAAACGGACCGATGTTAAACCACCGCTCTTAACTGCTTTAATATCGTCGTAGTACAGCACCGAGTGTAGATTTCCTCCGGCATAATTGTAATAGGTATCGTTTGCGTCGGTATCGATCGTATTTACCCAGAGACCAAAACTCGTAATGTTTGCCTTATTGAAGGTTCCATTACTCTTGCCTTTGAACACGCTGAAAGGCAGGGTTACCAGTTTTGCCGCCGTAGTTCCCGCAAAGGGTGTACCTGCGCTGATCTCGACCTCATTGAGGAATACCTCGAAGTCCTCGTTACCTGAACGTACCTGAATGACGACCTTCTGGTTCTTGCCGTCAGGCTTGATCCATAGCTGGAGCGCGTCATAGTCCGACCAGTCTCCACCGTAGGAATAGGTTCTGCCGGTATAACCCTCGCCACCAGAAATACTCAGGGTGTAGTCGAATGTCATGCCGTAAGTACCGCCCCGCTTTTCCGTAGTGGATAACCTTATCGTATTACTACAATCAGCGCCGGAATTGCCTGACCATGCGTTATTCAAAACTTCGTCTGAGCCATAGTGGAACTCAAAATCATCAACCACATTGAGGTCGGTACGAACCGGCTTGGTTCCGAAATATACCGTTATTGTAGACAGCGTTGTAGTTTTATCTTTCAATGCGACGGTTCCCTGCGTTGTTCCTGTCCCAAAAGCCGCCAGTTCATCCGCGCTTAAGTCTGCTTTGTACCAAGTAACCCCTGTAGGGGCTGACGAGTCCAAAGTTGCGTTTTTGGTAAGTTCGTGGTCAGTATTGGTAAGTACAAAGCTAATCTGTCCCGCCGCATTTTTCACGCTTGCTCGGAGAGTTATCGCGTTTTCAATATACGCGCCGCCGGCTGGAGCGAGGACAAAGCCTTTGCTTCCTTGAGTTGCGGAAGTTATCGAGATCGCGTTAGTTAAGCCGTAGAAACCAGTTCCATTAGCGAAGATGGACTTATCGTTATTATAGAAATTGATGAAGGTATCAACCATTGGATGCCCGGTCGTGGCAGAGGTCTTATAGGGAGCCATGTAATTGGTTCCGCCTGAGAAATTCGCCCATACCAGATAGTACGCCATATTGGAAGCAGACACCTTGTCAAGCACATCGGTAAACCATGTTTGCCGTGTGTTATTAGCGATACCGCTCGTACTCATACCGGTCTCGGCAACTGCCGAAACTTTTCCGCGCTCCTGTGCAATACCATCGACCAGACTGATCGTGTTCGCCAAAGACATATTCATCCACGAATCATTGCCATTGGAATTATCGTAGTAATCAAAAGCGATAACATCAATGTACTCGTCTCCCGGATACCGTTCCAGATAATCATCCTTACTGCTAAATGGTCCATTTGGGGAATACACATACAGGAAGTTGTGAACGCCCTTGATATCCCGTAGATATTCCACAGTATAGCGGACAACATTCTTATAGGTTTCTGGCGTACAGAATGCCTTTCCCCACCAGAACCAGCTACCGTTATGCTCGTGGAATGGCCGGAACAACACCGGCACATTAGCCGCTTCTAGAAGGTGGGCATAGGTGGCGATCTTGTCCAAATACTCGTTGAAAAGCCCGTTCAGGTCTCCGCCGGGAAGTATCCGCAACATCACGTCCCCTGTGAGAGTGCCGGGTGTGTATGAGTTCCAATCACCCGATTCCTTTACATAGTTAAAGTTGGGAAAGTGTGTAGAAACGGTAACTATGGACCCTTCCCGCGCCGCATGGATGCTGAGTTTTGCGGATCCCGCTATCGGATCCGCGTCGTAATCAGGATCGCCAGTACGAACCGTACTTCCCGGATACTCGTTCCCGATGATAGACAGGGTATCAATACCCATGATTCCCGCGAAAGAACCGGTAATATCCTTGGTATCGGACTGCGTTGATCCTGTATATGCTGCTCCGCGCTTATGGTGCATATCATTCTGATGGCCGTAGATTACCTTGTCCGTATCGCCAAGCGCTTTAAGGTAGGCGTAGAGTCGCGCAGTTTCCGCAGTGGCTTTCCCGTCCACAAGCAGTACCGATGCGGGAAGGCTCAGAGCAGGCACTTGAGTGCCGCTCGCATTCGGGGTCTTGGTGATTGCCGTCTGATCCGGTCCGGGCGGCGCAACAACATAGCTGAACTTAATGTTGTCGATGAACATCGCGCCTGAGTAGTCCGTACTTCCCCCGATAATGCCTAGCGTCAGGTCGGATATTGTCGTGAGGTCACCAGTCAGCGCCGTCGTTACGTTTACTTTTCTATAAGGAGAGTTAGCAACAGCCGTACCCACGCTGTTATCATTTTTCAGATTGACGATGGTCGCGTTTTTATCAATACCACCATTTGAGAACACCTTGTACTGGAGGCTACCAACACTGGTAATGGAGGGATCAAAATAGAAATCAAAGCTAAAGATGTTGTAACCCGATACATCAAGCGCAGGAGCGATATAGGTCTTGATTTTTGGTTCACTCCAGCCCACCGAGGCGTCGTACTGCGCCGTAAACTTCACCATGCCCTCACCAAGGCTGTTGTCCCACTCAAGTTTCGGTTCTCCAGCCCCGTAAGCGTAATGCTCACCAGTGGCAACCTGCCATCCAGCAGTATCCGTGTCAAAGCTCCAGACCTTCGCGATCTCAG
>JAITFA010000216.1 GCA_031281685.1 Treponema sp.
CGAAGAATCTATCTGCGCGATATTCGTAGGCTTTCCCTTAATACGAGGGTCTATTGGCTCCACCTCAAGGGAAATATCGTAAAAGATAGGGGACTGTTTACAGGCAAAAAACAGTAATACAAGGGCTGATAGTACCGCGAATCGTTTTTTTATCATATTATACCTCTTGCTCTTAAAAGTGATACCGCATGGAAAGGGTCAGTTGCGCAAAATTCCCGTCAACACGCTTGTCCCAGCCATCCTTGGGCCATTGGGGAACCCACCACCATTCGGCATTGATACCAAACGAGAAGTTGGAAGTTGCCCGAAAGAACACCGCTGCCGAGGGCTTTACGATAAGCCCGAAATAGTCGTACTCACTGAGATACTTCTGACCGGCTCCGCCAATCATAAGCCCCACCGGGAACTCAAAACGCCACGCGATAAACTGATAGCCAAACCGAACCCCAAAAGGCGCGATGGAGAACACACTCTCTCCCAGGGTAAAGGCAAACACCCAGCCCACTTCTCCGCCAATGTACCAGTGCGGGGATAGGAAGTAGGTGTAACCAATCGCGCCCCCGCCGCCAATTTTAGGCTTAAAGTTATTTTCAAGTACCCCATTAGCGCCCACAAAAAGCGTCGGGAAGATAGCCCCCACGCTAATATTGACCGTCTGATCCCCTCTGGAGTACAGAGTGGGTATGAACTCCACCCAGTCTGACCCAACGGGCGGCTCTTCACTTGGGTCTTCCGCGTCCCCGTCCTGGGCCATAAGCGGCGTCATACAGAACACCGCAAGAAAAACAAAGGCAAACGCCTTACGCATAGATAATGCTCCTTTCATCTCTTTTTTCTTAATCAAACACCTTACACGAAGATTTTGTTACGCACCGTCTACTTCAGCGATGTTTCCAGTTTTAGGTATTCAAGCAGTATCGGATAAGTGGTTAAAAGCTCGCCTACCCTTGCCAGCTCGTCAAAGCGGATATTGGAACTAACCTGCGTCTCCGCCTTCGCGCTGGCTTCAGTATGGAGGTAATTCTTCTGTCGCGCAATGTACTCCTGATGAAGGGAGCGGAACTCCTGATAGAGCTTGATGTCAGGGAAACGCGGTGTGTGTATGACGAGCGACAGACTCTCTATGTCGGGAAAAGCCCTTTGAATTTCGTAGTTAAGCTGGGCTATGGAACCGGAAGCCAGCAGTTCCTCAACCTTCAGTTCATCGTCGAGGTATACCCGCAGGCGCTGTAAGGCAAATGCCTGAATCTCATCGGCAAGTGTTTCCTCAAAGGCGTCCAAGCCGTCCTGCCCATTGATATGCTTAGTGTTTACCAGGGTGGTGAGGGACTCCGGCTTTATGCTGAACGAAAGCGACGCCTCTACCCGGTACGAGAAGTCGGCGGTAGAACCCGCTAAGGTGGCATATTCGTCGCCGGATGGAAGCGTTCCGTCGGTTCTTACTGGACGGAGCATGTTCTTAAGCCTGAAAATCTGTATCTCAACATTGCCGGGGATGAGCTTATACCACACCCAGCGGAATTCTCCGGCTCTGATGAGTGTATGGTCAAGCCCGTGTGTCTTTGACATCATCACCCCATAGGCGTCTGCGGGAACCGTGAGCTGCGCCCACCCAAAGAAGAAGGCCACTCCACCCAGAACGGCGAGTATAAGCAGCGTCCATAAGAATTTTTTTAGTGTTTTCATAACCTTATCCCTTCCAATGTATTGATAGATTCAGTATAGTAAAGAAAGTTCCTAAAATGAATAACAAACCGATCATTGCTCTTTTGGTAAAGCGAACCGTTTCTTTCTTTTTTGCCATCTGTATCCTGACCTTTTTCCTGTATGGGATAGGAACCGATCAGGGTTTTATGGATACGACTCAGTCCAATCTACTTCACCTATCTGTAATCTTCGGTCTTTTTCTGGGGGTTGGCTCCCTGTATGGGATTCTTCTGGATTGCATACTGCTTGCTCAGGGAACAAACAGTGCGCGTGAAACAAGGCACTATGCGGGCGGCATTGGCGCGTATATCGCTATAGGGCTGTTGGGTTTTGCAATGGCGGCTGCTGCGGCCTTCATTCTGGTTGTTGTGGAGGGAAACGGGTGAAAAAGCTTATCGCGTTACGGGGCGCAACTTGTTGCCGTAACGATACGGATGACATTGCCGCACAGGTTGTGGCTTTGTATGACGAACTGCTTGCGCGGAATCAACTGCGCGAGCCGGACATTGTATCGCTCATCTTCTCAATAACGCGGGACCTGGACGCCATAAACCCCGCTGCCGCGCTCCGTCATTCCAACAGGGCTGCGAACCTCGCCCTGTTCGCCGTGCAGGAAGCCGAAACACGAGACAGCCTTGAGCGAACTCTGCGGGTCCTCATACACTGCTATATGGACCACGATCTTACGCCGTGTCATGTGTACCAAAACGGCGCGGAAATTTTACGCCCGGATCGGAGCAAAAATACTTGACACTATTTTTTACGCTTGCTATAGTAAAACCATAGTCAAGTTGCCGTCTTAGCTCAGTCGGTAGAGCACCTGACTTGTAATCACGAGGTCCCCGGTTCGACCCCGGGAGACGGCTGGGCTTTTAAGTGATTTTGGGGGAGTTTCCAGAGCGGTCAAATGGGGCAGACTGTAAATCTGTTGGCTACGCCTTCGTAGGTTCGAATCCTTCACTCCCCAGTGGGGCTGTCCGTAAAGGGCAGCCTTTTTTTTGGAGATGCTATGTCGTTACAACAAGCGCTTTTTTACGCGGAGGGGTTGCGTTTCTCCTGCACCCGTTGTTCAACATGCTGCCGTTACGAAAGCGGCTATGTGTTTCTCACTGAACGCGATGCCACTCGTCTACTTGAGAACCTGCAAATGGACTATACGAGCTTTGTGAAAACATACTGCCGCTGGATTCCTGATAAGTGGGGAATAGAACAGCTTACCTTAAAGGAAAAATCCAACTATGATTGTATCTTCTGGAAAGACGGCTGCTCGGTGTATGAGGCGCGTCCCTTGCAGTGCAGAACCTTTCCTTTCTGGCATTCAGTCGTGGTTTCAGCTAAGGCGTGGAATGAGGCGGCAAGGTACTGTCCGGGTATGGGCAAGGGTACACTCCATTTAGTAGAAGAAATCGTGGCATACTTACACCAACAAGATGCCGAAAATCTTGTTACAAGAACATCAAATAGAGAGGGGTAAATCAATGCGTATCCAATTTTGGGGAGTCCGGGGGTCGCTTCCAGCGCCTCTACAGCCAAGTCAAATACAGAGCAAGGTTGCGGCAATACTCGATCGCTTGTCGCAACAGGACATTGAAACGCCGGTAGCGCGGCAGCGTTTCCTTGATGCGTTACCAATGTGGCTCTATGGAACCGTGGGCGGGAACACGTCCTGCATCTCGGTCTCGCTTGATGATCCAAGCGAGGTTGTGGTGTTTGACGCAGGTTCGGGGATCCGCGACATGGGGATCGCCCTGTCAAAGCAAAACCCTCGGATAGAGCGTTACCGCATCTTCTTTTCTCACTTTCACTGGGATCACATCATGGGCTTGCCGTTTTTTGGCCCAGCCTTCAACCCTTCAATACAGGTAGAATTCTATTCACCCAAACCTTACCTTGAAAGGATACTTAGCAAACAGATGCTTGCCCCCTATTTTCCTGTACCCATGAGTACAGCGGGGGCGAAGAAGAGCTTCCATCGTCTGAGCGGCACGTTTGAGGTACAAGGCGCACGCATCTCGTATAAAAAGATATGGCATCCACAGGGCGCTTATGCGTATCGTGTCGATGATGGGAAACATAGCTTCATCTACTCGACCGATGTAGAACTGTCAGGCATGGATTTCGTCCATAATAAAGAGAACGACACTTTTTTTAAGAATACTGATCTGATTGTGATTGATTCGCAATACACCCAGCAAGAAGCCTTTGACAAGTCTGGCTGGGGACACAGCTCGTTCCTTGCGGCGGCTAAGTTCGCTGCCTTTTGGGGGATAAAGTGCGCGGCGTTGTTCCACCACGAACCCGCTTATGATGATCAGAAACTGTTTGAACTCCTTGAGGAGGCGCGTTCTTACGCTGAACACATGCATTTCAAAGATACCCGTTTAATACTAGCCACCGAAGGTCTAGACATCACTTTATAAGTAAGCGGAGTGGTAGATGAAACAGCCATTCAATCTCGTGTTCTTTATACTGAGAGTTATTATTGTCTTTGTTGTTCTTATTGTTGTCGGCGTTGGACTTGGAATTGGCACAATGGTATATCTCAATAATCCGCCTGATAAACTACCAGAGGGTGTGGACCATGACGGCGGCATCCTGTTTGAGGTGCGGGGCGGCGAAAGCGCCCGTTCTGTGGGAAGCCGGCTTGAGACCGCCGGCATCATCAAAAGCCGGTATCTCTGGAACCTTCTTGCCTATTTCAAAACCGACTACATCAAGGCAGGTACATACCGGCTCGAATTGCCCGCGTCTCAGGACGCCATTTACCAAAAGTTAATCGAAGGCAAGGAAGAGCAGGTACTCATCAAGGTAACGATACCAGAGGGCGTTACCCTCAAGAAGATGGCGCGTATCCTTGAAGACGCGGGAATCTGCGACGCTGATGCGTTTCTGGAGACCACGCGGAATAAAGCCATTCTCGACGCTTACCAGATACCGGGCGACACTATGGAAGGCTTTTTGTATCCTGATACCTACTTCTTCACCGCCGACTATCCTGTTGATCTGGTGATTAAGACTATGGCTGATACGTTTTTCAAGCGCATCGCGGAATTGGAGGACAGCGCCCCGGGCGCGGCGCCCTTAACGCCAGAAGAGATATACGAGAAAGTCATCATTGCCTCTATTGTGGAGCGGGAATACCGCGTTGACGAGGAAGCGGCGCTCATGGCTGGCGTGTTTTTCAATCGGCTCAAGATTGATATGGCGCTCCAGTCCTGCGCCACTGTTGAATATGTCATTACCGAGATACAGGGCAAGCCGCACCCAACCGTGATCTATAACCGTGATACTGAGATCGACAACCCGTATAACACGTATGTTTACGACGGTCTTCCTCCCAGCCCCATTTCAGCCCCGGGCGCGGTGGCGCTGAACGCGGCTTTTCATCCTACTGCCAGCGATTACCTCTACTTCCGCCTCGTTGACGCCAACGCAGGCCGGCACTTCTTCTCCCAAACCCTTGACGACCACATCAGGGCTGGCGCGTTGTATGTGAAGCGAGGCCCTACTTCCTGATGACCCGTATCGCTCAGTCCACCATACAGGAGCTTCATGAGCGGCTGGACGCGGTCGCGGTCGTGGGCGACTATGTGCGCCTTGAACAGAGGGGAGGGCGTTATGTGGGGCTTTGTCCGTTTCACCACGAAAAGACCCCGTCGTTTATGGTGAATCCAGACGCGAAACTGTACCACTGCTTTGGCTGCGGCAAAGGCGGCACCGTGCTGAACTTTGTTATGGAGATGGACAAGCTCAACTTTCCCGAAACCGTGGAACTGCTTGCCAAGCGTTTTGCCATTCCCATTGTTTACGAAGGCGGCTACCAGCGCGGCGCTGAGTCGCACAACGATAAACGGGTAAGCGAGATAACCGAACTGTACAGCCGCGTGGCAAAGAGCTTTCACTACTTTCTAATGGAACGGCCAGAGGGACGCGCCGCACTTAGGTATCTCGCATCCAGAAAGCTCAGCCAAGAAATGCTTGAAAAGTTCCGCTTGGGTTACGCTCCGGCTGAGCGGCGCTGGCTGTTCTCGTTTCTAGTGAAAAAAGGCTATTCCGAAGAATTTCTCACTGGCTCCCGTCTCTTTGCGGAAAAGTATCCGCGTACCAGCTTTTTTTCCAAACGCCTGATCTTTCCCATTGCCGACCGCTACGGAAAGACCATAGCGTTTGGCGGACGGCTTTTACCCGGCGAGACAGGCCCTAAGTACCTCAATTCGCCTGAGTCTGACTTCTATAAAAAAGGGCAAACCCTCTTTGCCATTGATATAGCCCTTGCCCAGATCAGGCAGAGCAAGGCAGTCTACGTCGCCGAAGGGTACATGGACGTGATTGCCCTGCACCAAGCCGGCGTTTCCAACGCGGTCGCGCCGCTTGGCACCGCGTTTACCGATGAGCAGGCAAAGCTGCTGCGGCGCTGGGCTGAGCGGGTGAACTTTGTGTTTGACACCGACGAGGCTGGCCAGCGGGCGCTTGAAAAAGCCGTCATCACCTGCCGTAAAAACGACCTTGCCTGCGCTGTGGTGATGAACATGGCAAACATGAAAGACCCGGCTGACATCCTGAAAGAGGCAGGCGAGGAGGCTCTGCGAAACGCCGTGCAAAACCCCGTGCCTGACCTTGACTATCTCCTGCTTCGCTATAAAAAACTTTTTGACGTATCCAATTCTGAGGGCAAGACCAAGGCTGTCAGCGCCCTATTTCCCTACCTTGAAACGCTTGATTCAGAGGTTGCGCGAGACGCTACGCTTAGTCGTATCGCCGAAGCCTTTAACTCAGACCGCGACGCTATCCGCGTAGACTTTGACCGCAAACCCGCGCCTCGACAGGCTAGACCGGTTTTGCAAAAGGCGCGGCCCATCACCATGGACGCTGAACTATACCTGCTTATCGCGGTCGCGCTCAACCAGCGGCTCTTTCCCGAATTCCGCGCTCAGGTATCGCTAAACGACCTTGAGTCCTCAGCCGCAAAAGACCTGTTTATCGCTCTGGAAGAATGTTTGATGAGCGACGAATTCGGCATAGACGACTTCCTGCCCCGTATCGAATCGGACGAGGTACGGAACTTTTTTGTCGCGCAAGCTGTGCTAACGCAGTTTTTTGCCAAGCCGGAGCAGCTCATCGCGGACGGCGTGCGGGAGATCAAACGCCGCTGCCTTAAAAAGCAGCGCGAGAAGCTGATTGTGGAACTGCACATTGCCAAGAATCAGGTGGAAACGCCGAATCTCTATGAAGACATCCTCGCAAAAAAAAAGTACATCGACGACGAACTACAGCGTATATAAAGAAGAACCCCGCGAAAAAATAAAAGGGGAAACAGCGTCTTGCGCTATTTCCCCCCGTTGCGTTGCTTAGAGCGCGTCAAACACCCGTCTCAAGCCCTGATAGCTTTGGGAGATACCGTCAAGATGCTCACTGGAAAACTCTTCCTGCTCAATGATCCACGGGTAGATGGACGGAGGACAGAGCTTGGCAAGCGCGGCAAAGTCAATCTGGCCCTGACCAACATAGACATTGGTCTTAGCGTCTTTGGCAAGTTCCTTGGCGTGCAAGGCGCAGAGTCTGTTGCTTTGGGCAAGCGGCTCAAGGTACTTCAGCGGATCAACGCCGCCTACCGCAATCCAGAACACATCGGGCTGAAACTTCAGCGTCGGCGCGTTTTCCAGCAGTATGTCCAAGGCATACTTGCCGTCAAACTGGCTGGTGAACTCGTGGCTATGGTTGTGATAACCCAGGGTGATGCCCTGTGCGGCGGCTTTTTTCGCGCAGTCTTCCAGTATAGCGGCGTGTTCAAGCACCTCAGCCTTGGTGTTGCACGTGGTGTAGGGACAGACCACCAGCTTGTAACCCAGGGTTTTCGCAAAGGCAAGCTCCTCATCCAGCGCTTCCTTGAGCCGCGGTAAGCCCACATGGGTACTGACCGCCTT
>JAITFA010000091.1 GCA_031281685.1 Treponema sp.
AGAACTTTTTGTATAAACTTTTTCATGGCAAACCTTTTTCAAAACTGCTGATACACAAATTCCTGCGTATCCGCGCCGAACAAATAGGCGCTGACAAGCACGGCAATCAAAACATACGCGGCATAACGGCATACCCTGTTGAATTTTGTCGCCAGACAGAGCGCATATTCCATCTTGTAACGAAAGCTGAACCATTCCAAAAACAGCAGCGCAATAGAAACCAATATCCTAGTTTCGCCCTGTAAAACTGCGGGGGAACGCGAAATGGGGAAAAAGTTAAAGACCAAAGCGCGCAGATATTCCAGCCAGTGGCTAATGCTATGTGCGCGTAAAATTACCATGCCGAAAGTTACCAGGGTAAAAGTGAGCAGCATGTGCAAAGCGTCTTTCAGCGGCGGTAAGCCTATGTTGTTTACGCGGTGTTTTGGGATTCGGCCAAAACTTCCGCTTGCGATAAGGGGGATGTACAAAACGCCGTGATACACACCCAGAGCAACAAAGGTCCAGTTCGCGCCATGCCAAAGTCCTACCAAAAGAAAGTTAATGCCGATGGCAAGCATCACGCCCGCCTTGCCCCATGCGTGGAAGCGGTCGTGGAGAGGCATGAAGACATAATCCGTAAGCCACGAGGTAAGGGATATATGCCAATTCCGCCAGAATTCCGCGATGTTCCGGGCAAAAAATGGATAGTTGAAGTTCTTCGCTGTGTTAAGATTCAAAAGTTTTCCGGCTCCAATAGCCATATCAGAATAACCGGAAAAGTCAGCGTAAAGCTGCACGGAAAACAGAAAAGCCGCGATAAGCAAATTTACTCCCGGTGTGTCCGAAGGCGCGCTCCAGGCGCTGTCTATGGCAACGGTAAATCTGTCCGCAATCACCAGCTTTTTAAACATGCCCCACACTATTTGACGCGCACCGTCAACCCCAAGTCGGTAATCGAACTTGCGTTCAGCGCGAAGCTGAGGAATAAATTTGTCTGGCCGGTCGATGGGACCTGCGGTCATGGCGGGAAAAAACGCGACATATATTGCAAAAGGAATAACGCCGCGCACTGACACTACTGTCTTGTCCCGCACTTCAAAACAATATCTCATAAGTTTAAACGTCCAGAAACTAAGGCCAAGGGGCATAATAATATGTAGGGTATGTATATTTGCCCGTAAGCCGAAGAACTTAAATAGGTCAATAAACGAAGTGATAAAGAAGTTGAGGTACTTAAAATACAAAAGCAGCGCGATTCCTATACACGCGCCAAGGGCTGCAAACATCTTTGACTTGGGGGACGATTCCCCAGCGTCCGCAATGGCTATGCCTAGTGCGTAGTAAACGGCGCTTGCCGCGATAAGCAGAGGGATCATCTTCCAGTTTACCAAGCCGTAAAAAAGATAGCTTGCCGCAAGCAGCAGTACATTTTGATACAGCGCCCTGTCCCGAAATCTGAACGGCGCGTAATAGAGCAGAAACACCGCGCTAAAGAAGACGATAAACGGCAGCGAATGAATGGTCATGTCAGGACACAGCCTCCCCACGAAAGCCCAACCCCAAAACCAGCGAGCAGTATTTTTGTTCCCTTTTGTATCAAGCCTTTTTCAAGGGCTTCGCAAAGAGCGATAGGTATTGAGCTTGATACGGTGTTGCCAAGTTCAGATAGATTCACAAAGAATTTGTCTTTATCAATGTTTAATTTTTTTCGCAACTGCTCAAGCATATATCCGTTTGCCTGATGAAACACAAACAGATCAATGTCGTTGTGGGCTGCCTTGTTTTTCCGCAGGGTCTCTTCCACCATTGCGGGAATTGTGCGAAGCGTAAATGAATAGATTTCCCCACCGTTCATGTAGAGGTGATCCGGTGATACCGGGTTCCCATAGCCGTCCGTTTCAAGGGTGTTGAGACGCGCCGGATTACGCGCCCCGCCGGTACGGACGATCAGGTTTTCCGCGCCAGCGCCGTCAGTGCCAAGACAAAATTCGCCGATTTCAGCGAAGCCTTCTTTGGCAATCAGCGTGGCGCTGGCTCCGTCCCCAAAAATGCTTCTGCACGCCTTGTCTTGCGGGTGTACATACCGGCTGTAGGTTTCCGCAGTCAGAAGCAGCACGTTTGACGCGATGCCTCCGGCCAGTAAGCCCTTTGCCAAAGACAGGCCGTAAATGTAACCGGAACACCCCTGGTTAACATCCAGCGCACCTGTATGAACGGACAGTCCCAGCCGGTTCTGGAGCAGACACGCGGAGGCGGGCAAAAAGTAATCAGGGCTTTGTGTGCAAAAGAGCAGGTAATCAACCGCGCCCTTATCAACGCGGCAACATTCAAAGAGGTTCCGGGCGGCGCGTTCCGCCATGTCCGTCGCGGTCTCGTCAGGCGCCGCGATGCGCCGTGTACTGACGCCGACCTTGGACAGTATCTTTTCCGCGCCCCATTCGGGAAACTCCTGTCCCAAGTCCACGTTGGAGAGTCGTCCTTCCGGCAGATAGCGGGCAATGGCTTTGATAAAGGCTTTCATGTGAGGTTCTCCGCGCTGTTTGTCCGGTAAGCGAGGATGGTTTCAAACAGGTCTTTGATGGTTACGGCTTTTTTCAAGTCGTTAGCCTTGAGCGTAACACCGTATTCGCTATCCACCATGGTCATAATGACCATCACCAGCATTGAGTTCCATTCCTCAAGGGCTTTGAATTCCGTTTCCGCCGTGAATGCGCTCCGGTCTGTCTCGTCAAACTCGGCGGCAAACAGGTCAATGAATCTCTCTATTTCCATAAAATACTCCTGTGGGTATGGTTTTCCCGTTCATATCAAGCTATATAACCGATATTATCAGTACTTTTACCCGAAGATGTCAAGTGTTAATAGCCATCAACATCTAAGTATCCTTGTTGCAAGGTTATTTGGATGGATATACGGGAACTTCGGGAAACGCTTGCTGAAAACATCAAGAAACAGAGAAGGATTTTAGGGCTGACGCAGGAAAAGCTAGCCGAAGTAGCGGATATATCGTCTAACATGATAAATGATATTGAGGGCTGCCGGACTTGGGTCAGCGATAAGACGATTCTGAAACTTGCGGCGGCGCTTCATGTTGAGGTGTATCAGCTTTTGGTTCCAGTGGTGAATTCCGATGTGGAGCGCAGCGGCATACACAAAGAAGTCTTACTTCAGCTTAAAAGAACGATTGACATGAGATTTGACGAAATTTTGAGATAGCAAAACCGTACAGAGGCGTTGCGTTGGCCGTGAAACAGCTCAAGCGCCCCATCCATAGCGTTGCATATCAACAACACCCTGCTCCGATACTTCCACGCCTTCGGAACGCAGCAGCGCAATCTGCAATTCACGGCCTCCACCGCACGGCAGCGCGATATGACCATCCGCCTTGATCACGCGGTGCCAGGGTAAATGCTCTTTCTGCGACAGCGAGTGCAGCACACGCACGGTTTGCCGCGCCCCGTTGCGAAACCCAGCGGCTAACGCTATGTCGCGGTAGCTCGATACTTTGCCGGCGGGGATGGACTGTATCGCCTTCACTATACGCTGGGTACTCGATAACTCATTAACCATCATTGCTCTCCATCAAACTCTCCAGCAACCACTCGCCTAAGGACCCGATTGTCGTGGTCAAAGTTTACGCCCACCCAAAAGATGAACGACTGACACCCAAAGCCCCACTCGTGATCGTCTGACACCACACGACTGACACCCAAAGCCCCACTCGCGTCCTTCTGAACAAAACTCGTTCTGTCAAAAGGTAAACGAAGTCACCTCTGAACAAAACTCGTTCTATACAGTTCTTCCGGGGTGATGTCGTGGAAGGCAGGGTCTAGGGTCAAGTCTGTGAGGCGGTTGAGGTCAGAAAAGACGCTGAGCTGCGCAAACTTGGTAACGCCAGTAGGGAACACGAACTGGAGATGTTCGTTGTTTCATGCCAACCGTATAGCAAAGAGCTGGCTTGCGTAAAAAGCCGTCGCGCATTTCTCAGTATCCTTTTACATCTCTCTCACAAAAACTATTGGGAAGCAAGTTCAGCTAGGGGGATGGGC
>JAITFA010000144.1 GCA_031281685.1 Treponema sp.
GTAAGAGGCGAACTTTTCCCAGAGCCTGGCGGCGATCAAGGTTTCTATCAGCTCTCCGATGGAGCGGTTAAGGCCGCCGACGTTTCGCGTTACCCGGTCAACCCGCGCCGACGTTTCGCGGATATTTTGTGTTACCAGATCGACCCGCGCCGCCATTTCGCGGACATCCTGTGTTACCTGATCGACCCGCGCTGACATTTTATCGACATTTTGCGTTACCTGATCGACCCGCACCGACAGTTTGTCGATAGTCTTGTTCGTCTCCGCAATGATACGGTCATGTTCAGCTTTGCTTTCCTGAAACTTCTTGTCCGTTTCCTGAAACATTGCCCAGACAGTCTTAAACGTCAGCCTTTTCTGCGGCTTACGCGCCTGTACTGCTATTGCCATATATACCTCCCAAGGCGAATGGCCGCGATAGATGCGAGCTATCAAGCCATTCGTGGACATTATATCTTTATTCGCCGTTTACGTCAGGGTCAGGTGTCATAATCCCGGATGATTTTCTGTCAACAGCATAGCTGCTGAGCGCGGTCTCCTACAGCGCCCTTGCCTAACGTGAGTGGCTTATGCTAGAATAAGTCATTGACACAGGCGCGTTGTTGACGCGCAACAGGTTACTATAAAAAGGAGACTACATGAGCGCCAGAATCAGGCTCAAGAGATTCGGAACCAAAAAACGGCCATACTATCGCGTTGTGGTGATGGATAGCCGGGACTCACGGGATGGGAAAGCTATTGAAGAAGTCGGGTACTATCACCCCATCGAAAAAGAAGAGAAGCAGATAGTGCTTAATGAAGAAAAGGTGAAAGCGTGGTTGCAGAAGGGCGCGACCCCTAGCGATACGGTTCACCGGCTCTTAAACCAAAAAGGCATCGTGTTATAACAAGTAACGCGGGAAGGCAGATTCGTGGAAAAAGATCTGGTTGAGTATATTGTAAAGTCGCTGGTCGATGACCCCGCATCCGTGGAACTTACGGTTATTGAACGGGAAAAATCCACTACGCTGGAACTGAAAGTAGCCCCCAGCGACATCGGTAAGGTTATCGGACGGCATGGCCGTATCGCCAAAGCCATCAGAACCGTGCTTCAAGCCGCTGGCACCAGAGGCGGAAAGCGTACGGTTTTGGAGATTTTAGACTGATAAGACCATGATTGAGCGATTTACGCTTGGTCTTGTGGGCGCTCCCTTTGGCCTTGAGGGGTTTGTGAAGATAAACTCCCTGTCCGGTGAGCATGAACACCTGAGACGGCTGACCACAGTTACCCTATGGCAAGATGAGCAGGAGCGCGTTTTTGAGGTGGAAGCTAGCGCGCCGCTTGCGCGAGGGCTGGCGATAAAGTTCAAGGGTATTGATAACCCTGAAGCAGCCAAACGCCTCGGAGGAGCGCGACTTGTCAGCGAGCGAAGCCACGCCGCCCCGTTGCGGCAGGGTGAATGGTACATCGAAGACCTGCGCGGCCTCACGGTGCGCTTGCCGGACGGCGAAACAGTAGGGCAGATCACCGATATTGTGGAAGGCGGCGGGGGAAACCTCGCTGAGATACAGCTTCAATCAGGGGAACTCAAGTTCATCCCGTTCAGAAAAGAATTCCTGAGCGACATTGACATTGAAAAGGGAAACGCCGTGCTTGTGGCAGCGTGGGTTCTGGAATGAAGTATACGGTTCTCTCCCTGTTCCCGGAACTTATTGATGCTTTCTTCAACCTTTCGATACTCGGCAAGGCGGTTGAGCGGGGTATTGTCGAGTATTGCTCGGTCAACATTCGGGACTTTGCTTTTGACCGGCACAAGACCTGTGATGACGCGCCCTATGGCGGCGGCGCGGGTATGCTGATGCTGGCTGAGCCGTTGGGACGGGCGCTTGAGTCGGTGGGCGTGCGCAACCGCTTCGAGGCTGACGCGGGCGCTGAAAAAGCGCGGGTCATCTATCTCACCCCATCGGGTCGCCCCTTTACGCAGGACTTGGCGCAAGAACTCTCGCAAGAGCGGGAGCTTGTTCTTGTCTGTGGGCGCTATGAGGGTATTGACCAGCGGATCATTGACGCTTATGTTGACGATGAGCTTTCCGTCGGGGACTATGTGCTTTCGTCCGGTGAAACAGCCGCGCTGGTGCTTATTGACGCGACTTACCGGCTTGTAGATGAGGTAATCACCCCCGCGTCGCTACGGGAAGAGAGCTTTGGCGGCGGCCTGCTGGAGTATCCGCAGTATACACGGCCTGAGATTTATGGTAATGTTGGGTTAAAGGTTCCTGAGATTCTGCTCTCAGGACATCACGAAAACATACGGCGCTGGCGGCTTATGAAGCGGGTTGAGAAAACCCTTGCCATGCGACCGGAGCTTATTGCGCGGGGCGAAACCGCAGGTTTGTTCGATGAGGAAACCCGCTCGCTTATCGCGGAATTGCAACAACACAAAGGAGCTAAGGATGAACGAGATAAGGGCGATTGAAGCCCATGAAATGAAAGCCAATCTTAATCAGTTTAAGGTTGGGGATACGGTTAAGGTTCACTTCAAGATTGTTGAGGGGAAAACCGAGCGGATTCAGGTGTATGAGGGTCTGGTTATTGCTATGAAGAATTCGCAGGTAGGTAAGACCTTCACCGTGCGGAAAAACTCCTATGGCGTTGGGGTGGAGCGTATCTTCCCCATCCATTCGCCGCGTATTGAGAAGGTCGATGTCGTGCGTCCGGGCAAAGTGCGCCGCGCCAAGCTCTACTACATCCGGCACAAGGTTGGCAAAGCCGCCAAGATAAAGGAACTCATTGTTAAGAAAAGCGCGAAATAGGCGTCGCCGAGTGCTAGTAAAGAAGCGCCAAAAAGTTAGCGTGAAGCCTAAGCGCGTACACTAATGCCAGCGCGTTAAACAGCGCCTTATTCTTTTGTATGAATACAAGAAAGAAAGGTCAGGCAGGTGAGGATCAGGCCGCCGCGTTTCTGGAAGCGGACGGTCTGCGTATCATAGTCCGCAATGCGCGGTCCATATACGGGGAGATAGACCTCGTGGCGCAAGACGGGGATACTATCGTGTTTGTTGAGGTTAAGGCGTGGTCAACTTACGGGATCGAGGAGTTGCGCTATAGCATCAGCAGGAGAAAACGCTGGCGTATCATAGAAACGGCTAAGTATTTTCTAGCCGTGAATCGAGAATATAGTAGTATGGCGGTTCGTTTTGATGTAGTATTTATAGGACCAATGAAGTCTCTCGCGGATCAGGCAGCGCAGCCAGCGATTACCCATCTTGTATCGGCCTTTATGGAGAGTGTATAAACATGGTTCAAGCGTATAAGCGCTTGGAACCCGCTCAATTGGAAAATTTGCGGGCCAAGATTAACAGTAAGAAGTATGTGGATGAGGCTATTGATTGTTTAGCCATGATATTATGTAAAGAAATGGTAGATATACCTCAAGAAGGAGCGCAGTATGGGCGGCAAGAGTGGGAACCGTCGCAACTTCAAGCGACGTGAGCAGGACGATACCGGGCAGGAAAAGTCATCCAAAAAAGGGGCGAATACTTCCCGTCGTGAGACAGATCGCCACTATGCGGAGCGCCTCCGGTGGATACCGCCTGCAAAGCCAAGCGAACCGCTTCCTACGCCGGATTGTCCCTATTGCGGAAAGCCTATTAAAGACATTGCCGCAGCTCTGGAAGACCGGACTATGAACGCGCCGGCTCACTTTGAATGTGTCATGGCGTCCATTGCCGAAAATGAGCGCCTGGAAAAAGACGACACACTAGCCTATATCGGCGGCGGACGTTTTGGAATTGTGCGGTTTACCGGAACGTCGCATAAGTTCCGTATCAAGAAGATTATGGAATGGGAGAACAGGGAAAACCGGGCTGAATGGCGAAAATCCATCAGTGAGTATTATTCTTCAACATGATGGGTCGATCTCAAAGAAGTCAAAAACAATCAAAAGAGAAGTTTCCTGCCATTTCCGGTGGAAATCTGGAAACAGAGTTCCCAAAAGTTTCTGAAATCGACGCGCTTAAAACTGAAATACACACCTACAAAAAACTCTTTTCCAGTGTTCTGGATATCTTTAACCATACCGTTCTGGACGCTATCATGGATAGCGCGGTCTCGCATATCGTGGAGAATAGCCAACTTGGATTCATTGTCTTCCTGTGGCGGCCATTCCAGAATCGGGAAGACATCAGCATCAAGGTCTATAAAGACTGCGAGATTGTGGACACGCGATTCCACCTTGAAACCATTGCCCCTTTTGAGCCTTTCTTTCGGGACCATCCTACGCCAATCAGTTTAGCCGAACTCCGGGCGCGTATGAATAACCACGAGGCAGTGGATGCCCTTTTGCCGGTAAACCCGGAACTGGTGATGCCGGTTCAGAGTCCTTCGGGCCTTTATGGGCTTATCCTGATCGGCGAGAAGGAACAGGGCGCACAGAGCGAGGCTTTCAGTTCCACAAAACTGGCTTTTCTCAAGCAGCTCATGGCTTTTGTTTCCCTTGCCATACAGAATCACCTGAACTACGACCATTCCCTGCGGGATGGAAAGACCGGCCTCTATAACCACAGCTTCTTTATGACTCGTCTCAATGAGGAAATCTCGCGGATTAAGCGTAATAGCTTTGCGTCTTCGGTAGTCGTGATTGACGTGGACTCTTTCAAGCGCTTCAATGACCACTATGGACACATGGCTGGCGACAGGGTACTCGAACACATCGCAGCCATAATCAAACAGAGCGTGCGGCTTGAAGACGTACCTTCCCGTTTTGGCGGTGAGGAATTCACCGTGCTGTTACCGAACACCTGCGCTGACTCCGCGTGGTTTGTGGCCGAGCGTCTGCGCGTCTCCATCGCCAACCTGCATGTGCAGTGGGAATCCAACCTGCCGCAGGTTACCATCAGTCTGGGAATCTTCACCTTTGACGAATCCTACGACTTAACCGCAAGCGAGATTATAAGCCGCGCAGACAGCGCCCTGTATGAATCAAAGCGCCGGGGCAAGAACCGTACCACCATGTGGAAACCCGGACTTCAGTTTCCACAGAAATAGCAGTTCTGGATATTATTCTTCTTCGACCTTGCGGCTTGGCTCACGACCGATCAGGCTTGGATCGGGATGACGATCAGCATTAGATCGGGTGTCCGATCAGGCTTGGATCGGGATGACGATCAGCATTAGATCGGGTGTCCGATCAGGCTTGGATCGGTATGACGATCAGCATTAGATCGGGTGTCCGATCAGGCTTGGATCGGCTGTCCGATCAGG